>JACUUF010000301.1 GCA_014859465.1 Methyloprofundus sp. | reverse complement strand
AGTTGGAACGCTATGCCCGTCGCGTTTCAATGGAAGAAATTGAGAAAAACGATTTCAACCTGAATATCTCGCGTTATGTCAGTACAGCCAAAGCGGAAGCACAAATCGACTTGCAGGCGGTTAATGCAGAGTTGGTTAAGTTGGAGAACAACATTGCCGCTAGCACCAACAGGCATAACCAATTTCTCGTGGAGCTTGGATTACGGACTCTGCCTTGAGCCTATAAGTAGGAGTTATCAGCGCCAGCCGCGAAAATAGCATTCTAATTGTTGTGGTGAACGCAGTATTCGGAAAAAATAGCCAGTCGTCGCTGAGTTCAAACGACCCTGAGTAGCCGTTCCACGATCAAATGTATCGTTATGTACGGCAAAAATTTGCTAACTATTTAAAAGCAAAATTTGCGCACATTGAAACTATGCAGTGACAAAAGTGTCAACTAAACTGTAAAATGATTTTGTTGATCAAATTATGTAGTTCTTATTTTTGCCATTTTAGGTAGTGTTTTATGAAAAAAATGCGACTGGAAAAAGCACCGCTTGTCTATGTTCAGGCGCAATTCCATTTTTCCGACTTGCCATCTTCTAAATTAGGTACTGAAAATGAGCTAGAAAGTCTTCATAACGCCATGATGGATATAGGCTTAGCAGATCGCGTAGATTCTAAGGTTGTTGAAATGGGCTTCCATCTAAATCAAGATGCTTCCAAAGACGGCTACTTTGAAGTAAAGCAAGAAAAAAACGATATGACTCGATTAGTTTTTAGAGGATTTGGAAATCGTCGATCAGTTGAGTTTATGCGTAATCGTTTAATCATTAAGGCTACTGATTACACTTGCTATGAGGAATTTAAAGAATTCGCAGCTAGTATTCTAAACATTGCCGAAGCCAATCTAGTGGCTCTTGAGAAAGTGTTAACGAAGCAAGTTTCACTTAGATACGTCGATGTTATTTTGCCAAGCCAAACGCATGAATTGAACAATTATATTCAACCTGCTCTATTACCGTTTCATCCAGACTTTGCAAAGCAGACTGTTGGAATGTCTCAGTCTATTTCCGTAACTGGAGAGAATCAGGTCATGGTATTAGTTATGGAGGAAGCTCAGCCAACCCCGTCGGGTTTTCCTGGTCGTTGGTTACCGGCTGATTTAATGGAGCCGGATACCCGTGCAAGTTTAATACTTATCCCTGCGCTTGAAAGTTACTGCAAAGGGAAAAATTACGGGATCTTCAGCATTGACCATCAGATTGATTTTCCTAGCACACCAAAGTGGAATCAAAATGATACGTTACAACAGCTCGATAACTTATATGGCTTATCCAGCTCAACTTTCTGGCAAGCCATAACAGACGTTGCCAAGCAAGAATGGGGGGTTATCAATGAATAATAATATCCGAGTATCCACTAGCAATAACCACGCAGGAATTGGCGCATTAGCAATGGCCTTGGTTGTTACTTCAGCTGATGCAACAACAGCCGACAAAGCCTCGGTACGCATTGTGCCATGTTTCTTTAAAGCTCAGAACTTAACTAATTGCGCATCAGAGGAAGGTGGAGCAATAACTAACTGCTTACCTTTACCAAAGGCGGCGACTCCTTCTGTTACTGTGCAAGATGTTATTATACAGTCTCAGAATATCTTGGGTATTGGTAAGCTGCATTTAGCCAATATTTTTAAAATGAGCCGTCAAAATTTAGATAAGCTTATTAAAAACACAGAACAAAAGCCTACTTCGGAAACCGAAACAAGGGTCTTGCAAGTAAAAAAGGCATTAGAGGTTATTTCCGAGATTTGTCCGTATAAGCTCGGTGCCAGCTCGATGACATGCAAAATTAATGGAAGAAGATTACTGGATGAGCTAAGTGAAGATGAAATTAATTTAGCCGAAGTTCGGATTTTTTCTCAAGAAATTGTCAAACGTATAAAAACAAATCACCAGTCAAATCTTCCTGAAAGAGTGACAAAGAATCAAGAATTCATGGATACTTTTAACTCGATTTAAAAGGGCTTATGGATACTTGCATTGGCAGCCAACTATATGAAAAAGGATGGAAACAAGGTGCTTATATTGATTGCACAGATTTATCTGATGCCTTACGAAAAGCTTGTTGGCCAGGAAACCCCAGTCTAGCAAGTAACCTTGTTAAGGAGTTAAGCGAAACGAGAAATACGCTGATTCTACTAACGCAAGCATGTGATATTGCTACTTCTTGTAACAATGAACCGACCCTTGAATTCGTTGTTGCTAGAAGACCAAAGAAACAAAAGCTTCCATATCAACTGAATCTGGATGCACGGAGTAGCCGATACTTAGAATTGGAAATTAATGGCGATTGGTACAAAGCTGAAGCTTCTAAAATAGTTCATATTCCTAAACAGATTCTTTTTGAGGAATGCAAAAATATTCAACCCTCACATTTATCTGATCAAGATGTAGAAGTATTGGCAAGATGGCGGGCTAATCGATATATGCGAATTGCATTGCCTGATGCTTTTAACAATAAAATTAAGCCGTTAATCGATCAAGGACTATTTGATGATGGTTTAGAGCACGCTGGCGGGCTGTATCTAAATCTTAAGCCTTTTTCAGAATCGGAACAATACATTGTTTACTTATTTGCATTGCAGCGACGAGGATCATCAGAGGAAAACTTTGCTGCGCTATTCGATAAAATGGAAGAAATTTTAAGTGCCTTAAACGAAATTGATGGGTTGACTTGTCCTTTTATTGAGGGGGAAAGCACTTCAATTTTTGAAACAATCATGCCAGCAATGAGACGACATGAGTTATCTATTGAACTACGCGACCATTTTGTCAGATGGAATTTTGACTACATTTCTCTGAAGGTTGGTGATTCAAATGGAATTGATGAAAGCTAAACTATTTTGCTGGACATCAGCAGACAGGGGGGGGTAACTTATGTTGAACGGCAGTTTTTGGCTCCCACCTGCCATTGAGCAGGAATGTTTGATCGACTGCTCATGGCCGTTATGCAAAGCTTTGCATAACGGCCATTATGTGAAGTTTCCTTTTATGCACAGTGTCTTGTTTTCGACTAGTCGAAATCAGGAATCAAGCGGGTTGAGCAAGACAGCCAGATAAAAAGCTGATCATAATTTTTGCAAATTTCAGAGGCGGATTTTCTGCTGTTCAATTCAGAAAACAATCCTCAGCACAACAGATAGTTTTTCTTGCTTAAAGATAGTTCCCAACAGTGAAACAATCGTGCGGAATTTATCCGTTATGTCGATAAACAGTGATAATTCGATGGCCTGATGACATCGGCTGGAATAAACGCTGATACTGTTCCCTTTTGGTGTGTTTGAAAGCTTGTTTCAAATCATGGAAATTATGCACAGCTCCTGAGCGAGATAGATGCCTCGAAGCTAGGCCGTACCTCGTTTGCGACAACACAGCTATACATAAAAGGAAACTTCACATAATGGCCGATCCAAGGCGTTCAAAATCTAGCTGGTTTCGGATCGAACTTAGTGGACATTTTTCGAATGGAATGCCCGATAGTTTTGAAGTCAAAACCAGTATATGATTTTTTCCAAATTCTGCCCCTCTCATACCTCAACACTCTCAATAGACCTTGATCTAATGATAGAGTCACAACCCCGCTTAAAAGCCTATCAATAGACCTT
>JACUUF010000300.1 GCA_014859465.1 Methyloprofundus sp. | reverse complement strand
TAAGCTCATCTCATAGGTTAGTTCTTAAGCTTTTATGCGCGGATTTTAGTCATAAGTGCGCCACGTTGTAAAAAGTGGGCCAGTGGGTACACTCACAGGTCGACTAAAACACAATGTGAGAGAACTTATGGGAAAGTCATATACCCACGTGACCCAGGAAGAACGATACCAGATTTACGCTTACAAGAAAGCAGGATTTAGCAAGATACGGATTGCTGAGATGCTATCTCGCCATGTAAGCACCATCAAACGGGAGTTTGGTCGCAACAAGGGCCAAAAGGGTTATCGCCCTCAACAGGCCCATGAATTCGCACAGGAACGTCACCAGATGAAGCCTAAGGCGATAAAGATGACCGATAAGATGCAACAGCATATCAGAGAGAAGCTGGCGTTAGAGTGGAGTCCTGAGCAGATCCAGGGACGCTTGATAGCGGAGGGTGAAGCCTCTGTTTGCCCCAAGACCATTTATGAGTTCATTGCCCAGGACAAAGCTGATGGTGGTGATTTGTACAAACATAGGCGACACAAGAGGTATCGGCAACGTACCGGCAAGCCAGATCCTCGAGGGCAAATCCGCAACCGTGTTGGTATCGAAGAGCGCCCGGAGATTGTTGAGCAGAAGAAGAGGATCGGTGACTGGGAGGCCGACACAGTCATTGGCAAAGGGCATAAAGGTGTTCTGGTGACCCTCTCTGAGCGAGTCAGCAAAATCAATCTAATCGCACACGTGCCCTCCAAACACGCTGAAGTGGTGACTCAGGCGATAATTGAAATGCTCACCCCCTACCGTGAGCACCTGCATACGATCACCTTTGATAACGGTAAAGAGTTTGCCTTTCATGAGCGTGTTGCCGAAGCGCTTGATGTGAAGACCTATTTTGCCAGGCCCTACCACTCATGGGAGAGGGGGCTGAATGAGAATCACAATGGACTTATTCGCCAGTACTTGCCCAAAGGCCAGCCACTGGATAAAGTGACCAAAGATCAGGTAGTAGAAATTCAGGCCCGCCTCAATCAGCGGCCCCGTAAATTGCTGGATTATAAAACACCTGAAGAGGTTTATACTGCAATGGCGCTAGTCGCATGAACGGACGTGGCGCACTTATGACTAAAATCCGCGAAATAACCAGGCTTGGTGAAAGAGGAAAAGAGATTTGTGAAAATATTATTATTAGGAGAATACAGTGGTTTGCATAAAAACTTAAAAGAAGGACTTGAGTTATTGGGTCATGAAGTTATAGTTGCTGCTAGGCAAGATGGTTGGAAGAAAATTCAGAATGATATAAATTTGGATAGTAGTTTTAAAGGTTTTATCGGAAAAATTCACAGACATCTAAAGTTTTGGTTCTATCTAAGAACTTTTAAGAATTTTGATGTTGTGCAACTTGTTAATCCCTTTGATTTTTATCCTAGGCACCTGTCTATAGCAAAATGGATTTACAAATGGATAAAAAAAAATAACAAGCGTTTTTTTCTTTTAGCTGCCGGTGATGACTCATATTTTTGGCGTGAAGCTAGGGAAGTCATGGAGTATGGGCCATTTGAGGACTTCTTAAAGTATGATGCAAAAGTTGGAAAATTTTATATGGAACATGATGAAGCTTTTGCATTTAATAAGTGGTTGTCACAAATTGTAGATGGAGTTATACCAATAATGTATGAATATGAGATTGGTTACAAAAACCATTCTAACCGTCTGGCTACAATACCTATTCCAATGAATACAAGGAAAATTAAATGTGAAGAAAATAAGTTTGAAAAAAAAATTGTAATTTTTCACGGGTTAAATAGGTATGGATTTAAGGGAACTAAATATGTTGAAGAAGCCTTTGATTACTTATCTAAAAAATATCCAAACAACCTTGAACTGATTATTGATGGGAAAATGCCCCTAGATCAATACTTGAAATTAATGAGAAAGACAAATATTGTGATTGATCAAGTCAACTCTTACTCACTAGGTGTAAATGGCTTGTATGCTATGGCAATGGGTAAAGTTGTTTTAGGCGGAGCTGAGAAAAATGGCCTGGAAGCTTTAGGTGTCAATTCATCGCCCGTTATTAATATAAAACCTTCAGCAAAAAGTATAGTAGATGAGGTTGAGAAATTAATTGAGTGTAAGGAAAAAATTCCTGAAATTGGTAAATTATCACGTCTTTACGTTGAAAAATATCATGATCATGAAGACATTGCTAGAAAATATGTAAAGAACTGGTTGAGCATTGATGAATAACAAAAAAAATATTGCCATTTATTTGGTTTCATTAAATAGTGATTTAGAACGCAGAAATAATCTAGCTAAACAATTTCCAAATTTTTTTGGAAATATGATCCACATTGAAGCAGTTGATGGACGCGAAATGGATGCCAAAAGCTACTTCAATAAAGTTTTACCAAATTTTCAAGAGAATAATCGATTAATGTCTCCTGCAGAGCTAGGCTGTACTCTAAGCCATATTCAGGCTCTTGAATCTTTTTTAAAAACAGATAATAAACATGCCTTAATAATTGAAGATGATATTCTAGGTTCTGATAAAGATATTGAGAATATTTTTAATCTAATCTCAAGTCTTGATCAATATGCTTTATTAATATGCGGTGGACAAGAGGGTACACGCTCTACACGATATGTGGTTGGTAAAGAAATTAATAACGACGGATTATGGAAAATATCATCATTTTCGTACCCTTACATTTTGCGTACTTGCTGTTATGTTGTCACACGTGCTTCAGCTGAACAAATTCTGAATAGACAGAAAGAAATGTTGGTATTAGCGGATGATTGGTCATATTTTTTTAAGGACACAATTTCACACATATTCTATTCAGGGCATCTATCACATCCGGTAGACTTATCTAACAGCCATATCGAGATAGATAGGAAGAATTTTAAGCAGAAATCTGTATTGAAAAATGCTTTAAGCTTTCTTTTTTTAAAAAGGGCTGTTAAAAGAATGTATAGGGAACTAGGTTTGGTTGTAAATAAATTTTTTGGGTTTAAAAGATTATTTTAAATGGCTGTATATATTTTTCTTTTGGCCGTATTGCTTTTCCTGGTATCTTTTAGATTAAAGTTTAAAAGGTTGGAGTTTGAGAACAGATCAACTTACGTCTATCCAGGATACTGGTTGGGTGTAATCTTAGTTATTTTGATTGCTGGTCTTCGAGATGGTGGTGGGGTTGATTATTTTTCTTATGTAAGAATTTATGAAACATTGGGTACCGACTTTTATACAAGTGAAAAGCTAGAGAAAGGTTTTTATTACCTAAACAGTGTTTCTAAACTTTTTGGCCTTGGTGCCGAGTTTGTAATTTTCGTCTCTTTTTTGATAACATTTTTTTTGATATCCCTAACGATAAAAAGATATTCAAGTTCGCACCCTCTAAGTTTTCTTATAATGTTTTCTAATGAGATAGTTTTTTTATTTCAAAACGTTATCAGGCAGGGTGTTGCCGTAGCATTTTGTTTTTATTCGTTAAAATTTATTTTAGAGAGGAAGTTTTGGTTATTTTTCTTTACAGTAACTATTGCAACCCTTTTTCATAAAAGTGCATTAATTTTTTATCCCACCTATTTGTTGGTTATTAGGCTTTCAAGACTTCTTGTCTTAGGGGGTTATTTTCTTTCTTTATATTTCTTATATGATA
>JACUUF010000299.1 GCA_014859465.1 Methyloprofundus sp. | reverse complement strand
ACTCAATACGCCAAACTTTGGTTTGACGATCCCAACCTTGATTAGCCCACAGATCGTATAAATATTCTTTGCCGGATTTTTGGATTTCTCGGGTTTTGTCATAAATACGCCCCATCACATCGCCTTTGCCAATACGCCAACCTGTGAGTTGTTTGTGCTCGTAGTATTGGTCAATATGACCCGCACGGGTTTTCCATTGTCTGATCTGAGTTTGGGATAGGTCGAATGGTTCAATGCAGAAGAAATCCAAACACACATCAATTCGGCTAATGCGAGGTTCGTCTTTTAGATAACCTAAATGCGTGACGATGTGAGTGAGCGTTTCAATGATTTGTTCAATCGGGGTAAAGGTCAGCAGTTCGCTTTTAACTTGTACATAAGCTAACGGCATCTTTCGGGCTTTGGATGAAGGCAATTCAATCCGAAACCATGAATCTTCCAACACATAAGCAAACTTGCCTGAGCCTCTAGGCAGGATTTCAAAGTAATGGTCGAACAGTTCTAGTGTGGCTTTGCTTTTGTCGGTGTCAGGGGCATTTTGCGCGGCGGCTTTGCCTTCTTCGAGTCGGGTTTCGATATGGTTACGGAGTATACCGGTGAAGGACATATATAAACTATCCACGGCACAACGTAACGGTGAGATGTGTTGCTGGTTCTTATTGTATTTTGCAGGTGCTGTGTTACTAGGTGAGGCACCGCTGTTGCCACCCGCGCGGGTAGGGTGCGGCGGAACGCCTGCATCCCTATCCCCACGAGCGGCTCGACTTGGTTGAGCTTTGCTGGTTACTTCTTTACTAGACATAATCTGTCTCCTTAACGAATCAATTAGTTGTAATTGACGTTGCAACGTTGGAGACAAATGTACGTGGAAGGGCTATTGATATTCTACTGATTAAATTTGTAACAAATTTTGTCAGACGTATAAGTTTTTGATTCGATAAAGCTTTCGTTTAAAACTAGCATCATCAATATGGGGTTGTTTGAATTGAATGAGTAGCTCAAAGCGCTCCGCTTCCGACATTTTTTGATATTCGCCAATATCTAAAAGAAAGAAAATAATGAAGGTTAAGGTGGCATCTTGTGAAGGTTCTGGAAGGACTCTAGGTTTGAATGCTGTCGCTAATTTTTTGAAGAACTTTTCATCACCAGTGATTTGAGCTTGATGTATGCGTTGTTGTATTGGTTTGCAGTAGATAGCCGTTTTATCAATCTGAATGATTTTATGAAGAAGCTTGTCGGTGGTATCTAAACCTGTTTGTATTTTTTTAAGTAATTGATGGATGGTTTGTTGGTGGTAAAGGACAGATTCGTACGTTTTGATGAGGGCGTACAAGATGGCTACAAACTTTTCTAAGTTAAGATTCTTAGGCGGTGAGGTTAGTGTATCTTGATTGGCAATATCTAGAGCCGCTTGGGCAGGGTTATCGGTAAAAATGAAATCGTGTATTTCTGAGTGCATATTGGTGATATTGATGAACTCATAGAAGAGTTGTCCCATTGTGATTTCATAATATGGATACCATTCTGGAATCTCATTAACATTAATTTTTCCAGAACTAAGAAGGCTGGGGAACTCATTCGGAATTGATCTAAAGGCATCAATTAGGAATAAAAGCCCAGAAATTTGATCTTGATTAATCAATTAAGCAAGACCCCATAGTTTGGTGTCTTTAAGCAATTTAATACGGTTCATGGGTTAGTGTATTAACAGTGCTTTATATACCAGAGTTGGTTTCAGATGAAGCTCCAAGTTTATCTAGCATAGCCTTTTTTTTCTCTTTATCTTCCAATCGATGCTTTATCTTTGCTTTAAAGTTATCAATTTGGTTGCCAAGAATCCAGTGCATTCTCACAGCTAGCAGGATGGAAAAAAAACTAAGGGCAAAGAAAAAGGCAAGCACAATTGACGTTGGAATATTAGTATTTAGAACAGGTGTAATGACTACAAGTGTGCTTCCCAATATAACAATAATCCATCCAAGTAAGGTCTCTTTTTTTAGCACAAAAACTATGCTTTTTAAGCGAGAACGCTCTTCACTTGTTAATCCCTCGATTGATTGAATATCACCAAGTCTTTGACTGATAGAGGTTGCTTGTTTTATTGCAAATCCACCTATGCCTATTGCAAATAGCGCTCTAAGCCAAGGGAAGTCATTTGAGGCGACTACCCATGAGCTTAAGTTTTGGCCAAGTAACCAACCTAAAATAGTAGCGCTTATATATAGCAGATAGACTTTAAACATCTTTATGAAATTTGCTCTTCATTGATTAAGCTAACAAGCCATGTATGCATCTGATGGTAAAGGGCATTTTCATCAATAGCTCCGTTGTTAAATTGTACATGGATGTTTGTTGAAAGTTTTAAGTCTTTACCTTTTAATTGAGTTCCATTTGCCAAATCTACGACTACATCTTCTTCATGAGCATGCCTCATTGAATTTGAAAGTTGATCAAGAAATTGTTGCCCAGACTTTGTTGTCTGTCTAAGGTAAGTTACCTCAAGCTTTAATCTTAAATTAGCGTCATCAAGTGCATCGTCTAATTTTGGAGCAGGGGCACCTAAATCTTTAAAAATGGCCAAGATTAGTTCTCCTGTAATTCCTGCAGGTACAAACTGTAGTGACTTAACTTTATTGTTTAACGATTTTGAATCCTCCCTTACTTCTGCCTTTATTGGTGCTCCATAACTAAGTTTTCTTGCGGGAGAGTTTTCAAGTTTTTTTATGGTTGTAATTGTTGGCTTATCACTTAATGAAAAAATTCCATCTGATGGTAGATTTTGTGTTTTTGTGCCGAGCAACCAGGACAAGTGGGATTCAAGTTGCCTAGCCGTTAATGATGGGCTAGACATTAAAATAATATGATTATCCAGTACTCCAAAGTATAGTATGGATTCTAAAAATTCTTCTTTTTGTGCTTGAGCATTACCTTGACTCTGCAAGTCACTTGGCTGAATAGTTCTCACTAAATAAGATTCAGCTAACTTATCAATTGTAATTGCAGAGTGACTTTGGTTTTGCTCCCAGAACATTAACTGAGCAAAAAACATACCGCTATGGATTAAAGGTTTATTCAATAATCGAAATGAGTCACCAACCTCAGATAGTTCTTCTTCTCTATCTGCAGCTTTAGATAAAACGCCATTATTCAAAACAACTGTCTGAAGCATTTGTTGTAATGTTGTTGTACCTTTCGAGATTACTGCAAGCTTATAATGTAGTTTTCTAGCCTTCTTTTCATTTCGCATAAGTATCATCCTCATCTATAAAATTATTATTGCAGTGATAATAATAGAGTAGATGATTAAATTACGCAGAAAAATTTGAATTGTTTTTCGTATTCAAGTATTTTTTAATGCTTTAGGGTATAGGCTTAATTTTGAATTGATGTTAGAAGAAGCACGCATAATTTATTTGTGAAAGTCGCGTGTAGTGGATTCCCAATGTGCAAAGAATGAAGGTGTTGTGGCAGGTAGTAAATAGCGGGTAAAGGAACGTACTCACAACCGAATGATTGCCCTTTAAAGTCGTGAGTAGTAGCCATAGGTATTCTTAAACGGTTAAAAGTATGTGCAAGTTGTTGATTTTATTAATAAAACTGGCTGTTAATCCGTATGTCGCTGGTTCGAGTCCAGCATCGGGAGCCAGATTTAAAG
>JACUUF010000298.1 GCA_014859465.1 Methyloprofundus sp. | reverse complement strand
AGGTTGGTCAATAACCTCAGTGCCGGTAACTTGGCGCTGTATTCTTCCTGAAATTTGGGTGTGTATTGTGTCATTGTTATCTCTCTTCAACCCCTGATACCCGAGGTGCAGCTTCGGGTTATGGTTTGGATGCTGTACAAATAAGAGTGGTGATGTCGGAAATAGAACAAGCTAAGCCGATGACAATCACGAGAATCGTTAGCCATAACGACAAAGGAATCTTGTCACGGAAAAAACTGAACTTGAGTTGCTCGTTTACCCATTCAATTTGGTGTTCCCAATAGAACTTATAGTGTGCATACCAGTTGCTAAACAAAATTTGTTTGCTGATACATGCCGGATAGTAGCGATTCTCAATATCTGAAAGCTCTTTCTGAAATTCTGAAAAATCACTTTCTTCGTCAATATTTTTAACCTTGAGGTAAAGTGCTTTCAGCTCGTTATACAGCTTGGTAAGAGCTATACCTGACTGTTCATAGGATGATTTCTTATGGTCATACAGGCTGATATAGAGGCCAACAACACCCAATACGATAAAAATTGCTGAGATTAATTCCGTTGATAGCCCTTTTACTGCAAGTGCTAAAATGCCGAAGGCCATCGATGAAAAACTAATCAATCCAGGTGCCTTTTCAATAATGTCGTAAGTGGCAAAGTGTTTCTTTGCCCCAAAGCCAATGTCGTAGCCTTTTTCAGCAATGCTTTTTAAAAGATCGGATTTGTTCATATTATTTCTCTACTGAATTGGGACATCAATGGATGCACGAGCCACAACGACGCCACCTTGGATTGCATAGCACTCAACAAAGTGTTCGCCTTGGAACGTTGTAGATTCGTTTTTCCTTCTGTAGCCTTCGTCGGTAACGATTTGACCTCGAATTTGGTCTTTTCGCTGAGCTATAGTGCCACGATTGAGGACTTTCCATTTTAGAGTGAAGACTCCTGGCACATCAGACTCCGTAACTCTGAACAGGAGCTTTTTATTGGCAAGAAGAGGGATTTTTTTCATTAACATATGCCCAAGTGAATTCTCCCTGAAACCGTTTTGAGATACATCGCAGTCCAAACTAATGTTGTATCGAATATCCACTGTGTATTGATCTTCGATGAATTCTTCAGTGTTCCGCCAAGACGCCGAAGCTTTCTCTACAGACTCTTCCACAGCTTGCACTGACGGGAAAGGTCGTCCATAAACCTTCTTCCACTTGTCATTTTGATTGCTGCTTCCTTCTGCTTTTATCGCATTCAGGCAAAGTTCATAGGCTTCCTTGGCCTTCTTTTGAAACTTTTTCTTAACCTTCACGTTTTGGTTGCTACCAGGGGCTTTATAGTGATCTTGATCTGGCAGTTCGGATAGGTACTTGAAAAAATCACGACTCAGCCAATCAAAGTAGATATAGCCTTTATCATCATATTCACTGGTTGATTTCAAAAAGTTAAAGGCAAGTGTATCTATCAATAGCCCACCCATTACTACGCCATATTTGTTTCGCCAGGCTCTGGCCATTTTACACAGCAGTCGTAAATTCTTGTTTTTCTGATCATTAAGGTCTTTTACGGCCTTCATCTCTTGACGCGGTTTGGTGACCTTCCAACTACCACCATTGTAGGTGTTAGGGTATTGGAAATAGCTTTCACCATCATCTCCAGTCTCTTCAAAAACCGGTTGAACTTCGACATGGAAGTTCTGGTATGTGACCGTTACAACTAGACGATCAACCCGAACGTCTGTTTTAGGGTATCTAGCCTTAATTGCGTCCTTAACATCGGTAAGAAGCTGGGATTGTTTTCCATTCTTATATGTATCCCACTTAGATTTAGGCATGATATACAGCATATCAAGGTCTGAAATTCCCTTGATACCTGTGTACCTACCATAAGAACCAACTTGTAACGTATTGGCAGTAGTTGATTCTGAATCACGAAATTTTTGATTCAGGCTTTTCGTAATCTCACCATAACGAAGCGAAACCTGATCTGCGTTATCAACCTTCAGGTTGTTGAGAAAATCCTTGAATATATCAGCTACTGACATTACGACCTCACTTTTTATCTGTTGGTGGGTGAGGATCATTACCGTAGCTATTACCAGCTCGGATTTTTCCATCAGTGCCATGAATTTTTGTATCGGATTGCTGATTACGAGCGATCTCTTCAGCGATTTCGATGGCTTCTTTTTGTGTCTTGGTGACCTTGGTCACTTTTGAGTTACCAGCGCCTTTTACGGCCCATCCATCAGGATGTTTCACTACATGTTGATTCTTACCTTTTGACATTACGCAACCTCCTTATTATCAATTTTTACTCGTCGCTTACCCGTCAACAACTGCTGCATCAGGGCTTTTTTCTCTTGCTTTAAGGCATTGAGCTTTTGTTGCAAGGCGCTGATTTCCTGATCGGCACTCGAAAGCACTGTGGCGATTTTTTGTTGTTCTTCCAATGAAGGAATAACGACAAAACACTTTCCAACATGAGAGGGGCCAAAATTTAATTGCGCGGATCCTGTTGCTTGCCGTCTGATTTGATTTTTGAATACCAGAGACTGCATGAAATAATGAAAGTAAGTTATATCAACACCACCACTTAGAGGCTTAAATCTCATCGTGCTAGTGTTCATACAAAGGGGTAAATGTGCACTCGATGCGAAAGCGATCTTTTCGTCGAACCTATCAACAGAGATACCTGAACATGCTATGAGTAAATCACCATCATCAACTAGAAAGTGTTTATACGCCCCAATACATTCCTCTTCCGAAATGTGGGTTGTCGTATTACTTAAATCAATTTTATTGAACTGAATATTGGTTCCATTAAATAATTTTACGCCTTGTTCAGTAAATTGATGATTACGCACGCCTGGTCCTTCCTGATACCAAAGGTGCTTTTTAATCAGTTCGACTTTCCAATCGCTTGGTAAAGCTCCTAGCTTACTCTTAGCAAATCCCTCACGAACTGAATAAAAATAGTTGCCATTCGAGTAGAAGCGTTTTTTGCCGGTGAGCAGTTGTTGCATCAGGGCTTTTTTCTGCTGCTGGCTGTTGGCGAGAAGTTTCTCGGTGGTGGTGATGGCCTTATCCCAGGTTGATAGGATTTGGGCGATTTTCTTTTGTTCGGGGAGTGGCGCCAAAGGGAAATCAATCGAATAAAAATCATTATGATTCAGGTCCGGTATTGTACTTGCACCGGCTTTAGTTAGGATCACGTGTTGAACTCTTGGTGAGCGCAAGTAATTGACTAGGAAAATACTATCTAACTCTTTTCTTTCGAAATCGATGAGAAAGAAGTTATTGTGAAAGGCACCCTCAACCCCAGTAACAACAATTCCTGTATTTCCTGTCCTCGTCATCAGAACGTCATCAGATTTACATGTCACCCGCGCTGATGGCGATTCAACATACTCACGCCCCTGATTTTGACGATTAATTGACTGAATGGTTATATATTCTTGAGAGGTCAGCGTTGGTTTAGTCAATCTTTCAGAAATTGCGATCTGTAGTCCTTGTCGAACCTTAGTAATTACTCCAAATTTTACAGCTTTCCAATCTGGTGGTAATGCGCCCAGATCTGATGGTTTAATTTCCATAACCCAACTCCTCCAGATACTTGGCAACGTCAGCTTCTATGCCCAGCGCCCACCAATAGGGTGCAAAGCTTTTTTCTACGGCCTTGGCCACCAGATTGATAA
>JACUUF010000297.1 GCA_014859465.1 Methyloprofundus sp. | reverse complement strand
CGAATCAGCGAAAAGGTGCGTTTTGAATGGCAACCACCAGGCCTGGTGAGTTTTAGAATTTTGCGTTTTGATTAAAGAACTGGTCGATTGGTACGGGACGACCAAATAAATAACCCTGGAATACTCGACACCCCATATTACTCAAAATTTGTTGTTGTTCAGCGGTTTCTACCCCTTCCGCTATTACATTAAAATCCATGCTCTCAGCTAAGGCAATAATGGCTCGTGCTATCGCCGCATCGTTACTATCATTTATAATGTCTCGCACAAATGCTTGATCAATTTTGAGCTGATCTAACGGCAGTTGTTTTAAATAAGACAAGGACGAATAACCGGTACCAAAATCATCCAGCGAAAAACTTACCCCCAACTTTTTGAGTGCTTGCATTTTTTCCACCACATCTTCCAAATCCTTAACCAACAAACTTTCGGTTAATTCAAGCTTTAATCGTTGTGGATTCGCACCCGTTTGCTGACAAATGGTTTCCACCTGCTCCACCAGCTCGCTTTGGTGGAATTGGCGCGCACTGACATTAACCGCAATCACAAGATGCTCGGTAGAAGGCTGCTGCGACCAAACAACCAACTGTTCACAAGCCGCTTGCAATACCCAGCGCCCAATCGGCAAAATCAAACCACTTTCTTCGGCCAACGGAATAAATTCATTTGGGGCAATCAAGCCACGCTCAGGGTGTTGCCAGCGTAATAAAGCTTCGGCGCCAATAATTTGACCGTCACTATTAATTTGAGGCTGATAAAACAATACAAACTGCTGATCTATAATCGCTTGGCGCATACTCGCCTCCATCACCGCTTTTGCATTAACAACCTCTTGCATGCTTGTATCATAAAAACGGATGGTGTTGCGGCCTTTAGCTTTAGCTTGGTACATCGCCAAATCGGCATGTTTGAGCAACTCTTCTAGTGTTTCCTGGTGTCCCGAAAATAGTTTAACGCCAATACTAGGTGTATTGTGATAGGGTGCACCCGCCAATTGATAAGGCTGATTTAACATACTTAAAACTTTCTGAGCGGCCAACTCGGCACGAGTCGCTGCATCGTTCCAATTGTGGTCCAAATCTGGCAACATTAATACAAACTCATCCCCGCCAATTCGCGCCACCGTATCGCACTCGCGCACACACTCTCTTAACCTAACCGCCACTTGGCGTAGCAGCTCGTCTCCTGTATAGTGACCCAAAGTATCGTTTAAGGTTTTAAAATCGTCCAGATCAATAAACATTAGCGCGCACACTTGTTTACTGCGCTCGGTAACCGCCATTTCTTGCTGTATGCGATCTTGCAATAAACGTCTATTCGGTAACTGTGTCAAGGGATCATAAAACGCCAGATTTTCAATCGCTTCTTCCGCTCGTTTACGCTCCGTCACCTCGTATAAACCACCAACCATTCGCAAAGGATTACCATCGGCATCTCGCTCAACCACATCACCACGATCTTGAACCCAGACCTCATTACCACTATTGAGTTGTATAAAACGATACTCTAATCGATAACGACCTTTGGATTTGAAACACTCACTTACCGCATGACGGACCTTTTCACGATCTTCCGGGTGCATCGCACCAAAAAAAACGCGGGCCGGATGTTCCAGTAAGCCATCGTCTAAGCCAATCAAATCAGCAAAACTTTGGTTGTGCACAAACTTATCGGACTTAATATCCCAATCCCAAATACCTTCATGGTTAATAGCCATAATTTGATTTAAGCGTTTTTCACTTTGCTCCAAAGCTTGGTGAGATTCGACAATTTCATTTTCACGTTTTACCAAAGTATCAAGCATCATGTTAAAACGCTTGGCTAGTTGAGCGGCCTCATCCACCCCATCAAGTTTTACACGTAAATCAAGCTTGCCCGATTTAACCTGATCCGCCACGGTTTGAATCGCATACAGACGTCGGGTTAAATAGCGAGCGGCCAAAGTGGCTAGCAACGCCGCCAAAACCACGGCGATTAATAGGAATACAAATGCAGAATATTTAATTTTCTCAAATCGTTGAATTTCGGCCATTTGGCTTAGACCAATACGTACCCAACCAATATGCTGGTTCGCCAACATAATCGGGCTCACCAGGTCAATATAGTTCTGACTTAGTTGAATCACGGTCAACCTTGGCTCAGTGGGCATATCCAATAAGTATTGCCCACGATAGGATGATTCTGTGTGTGCTAGCACCTGGTTATTGCGATCCAATATAATCGCATGGGTTAAGTCAGGATATTCCTCTAACCCCAAAATAATGTTTTGCAGACCGGCAAAGTCACGTGAGGCGACCCAAACCGCTGAGGAACTTGCAACATTCTGTGCTAAGCCCTTAGCATGATTGGTTTTCAACTCATGCATCAAGTTTTGATGCTCACGCGTCACTTCCCAAATAAACACTGCGAGCAAGGACGATACAACTATCACCATCCCAACGACAAGCTGCCGGCGCACACGGCCAAGCAACCAATATTTGATCGTTAAATACTTTCGCTTCACGGTTACCTCACAGGCCTTACGTCTTGCTCAAAACGTTGAATATATTCACGTACCAAATCATAAGTGTGATTATCCGCGGCATAAAACTGCTCGGTCTCCATCCCCGCTAAAATACGCTGACCTTGCTGAGTTTGGTGTAAATCTAACAAATGCTTTCTTACCTGATCGACTAAAGCTGAAGGAACATCCTCTCTAACCATTACCGAATTATTTAACAAGGGGTCGGTTTGCCAAATCACTTTAAGCTGAGCGGCTTCTTGCGGATAATCTTTTTCAAAAGCTCGCCAAGGCCGTGGCCAAGTGGCTCCAGCCGCCGCAGAACCTAGGTAAACATTCATAATCGAAGACTCTTGCGAACCGACATAATCGTTTTGAATATCTTTATTTACATTGAGACCGGCCTGATGTAAAAAATATTGCGGCATAATCGCCGCCGCTAAGGCCGTAGGGGAAGGATAAGTAACGGTTTTGCCAACTAAATCCTGAGGGGTGCGAATATTACCGTCTTTGCGCACAATAAAAATGCCCTTAAAATCGTCTGCATTTCCAGCCATCGCCATCACGTTATAGCCTTTTTCCATCGCAATCAAGGTTTGCCAGGGATTGGGCAATAGAAAAGCCGGTTCACGCTTATCTATTTTTGACTCATAAACTTGATAGTCTCGCGAAGCTTCTACTTCAATGCGTGCTCCGTCGAGCTGCTGATTAATGTCATTAATTAACGGCTGGTAAACCTCAATGAGTTTTTGAGGATTATGCAATGGGTGCACCGCAAAGCGATATACCGTCACAGAAGTTGCTGGTGGCGCTTCACTATATGGAAGCGTGATCTCCGATCCTGTAAGTTGATCGCAACCGATTAGGATCATGGCGGCCAATAGAACCGGCATTAAAAACGGCTTCATTAGGTATCCTCACTCATGACAACTGGGCAGATAAACATCTCTGCTAAAATAATCGCCTCTACACGACTTTGCTGAGTACAGTATAAAGGGCACCTCGATTAACTCCTAATGGATGTTAACGCGTTGGACGATCGTCTCGATCGGGTCGCTTGTCATCAGAATCTATTACTTCACCCTCGATTACATCGGGTTCATCACGCGTTTCATAGTGTCGAATACGAGTGGCTTCACCGTCTTTCACCGTCCATTCGGTGCGCACATAACTAAAGCCCTGCGGGTT
>JACUUF010000296.1 GCA_014859465.1 Methyloprofundus sp. | reverse complement strand
CTTTAGCAACGCCTTTGGATTTGGTGCGTTAAACCTGCAGGCAGCCTTGCAAAAAGCAGTGGATTGGAAAACCAGTTCAACCCAACTCACACCGCTGCAAACACTCGACATTGATGCACAGGTGTATAGCGAACACAACCTCATCCCAGATGCCTCGGCTGTCGGCTTGAGCAAAACGCAAACGATTAGCAGCGATTTGTTAGCCGAAAGCCTATTGCTCGAAATTACAATCGAAAGCCTTGAACCTGATAAAGCGGATGGCAACAAACCGATTGATATCAGCGACTATCTGATTCAAGTTACCTCACCCGCAGGCACGCAGAGCATTACGCAAACGCCGTTTAATGCGTTTCGATCCGGCTATGATATGAATAATATGCCGCTAATATCGCACGCCTTTTATGGTGAACCGATTGATGGCGAATGGACACTACAAGTCTGGGATGTGAATGATCACATCAAACCCGGCAGCAATCCGATTGAATATGATAATGCCATTAAAGCACCGGGCGAAGGCCAGCTCACACGCTGGCAATTAACCTTTTATGGGCGGGAGGCCGAATGAAGCGATTAAAACAAGCAGGCCTGCTTGTGGGGTTATTTCTATTCGGTCACCAGGCATGGTCAGTCCATCCTTGTGCGCCGCTTATGGAGGCCGCGGGCAGCGATTATCAAGTCGCGGAAAACCACTTTGCCGCACCCATAAACCAAACCTTGCCAGCGCAAGCGGACTTCCATCCTGTGAGTCGGCTTGGTGTTTGGCAGATCTATCGCACCTTTCTCGACCCGTTTCACCAGGCCTGCCAACCGCACGTTTTAAATGACCAACCAGGCCTGGTGGTCTATCCGGTGGCAAAAAACAGCGTGACCCAAAGCTATGCGGTAATGACCGGCCAGTTTCTTATCCAAGCCAGCACTAGCGAACAACTTGAACGCTGGCAACAAGACTTCAACCTCAGCCGCCAACTCACCTTGCCCAACCCCGCCAGCGGCATCTTCCAAGCCCCCGAAGGCAAAGACTACGCAGAAATCTTGCAAAACATCCAAAACCAAATCGGTCTTATTCAAATTGCGCCACTTTTCACCGAGCAGCGCTACCGCACGCGATAAAATGGGTGTATAAATATATATCCTACTGATAATTCTATGGTGTTTTAAGTGATTATTGTGAGATTTTTGGGGTAGAATTGAAAATTGAAAATTTGATGAAGGTAACGAAAGTCTGGATCAAATTGATTTCGCGGTTTTAAAAAAAGTAAATGTGAGGATAAACAATGCAAATGAAAGTTCTATACGCCGCCATGGTTATTGGCCTGTCTACCACGTTAATGACGGGGTGTTTAGATAGTGGCTCTGACTCAGGATCCGTTACACCTAGTGGCTCTGACTCAGGATCCGTTACACCAAGTGAGGGTGACTATAGCGGGAAAACCTCAGCGGCTGTATTAGGGAGTCCAGATGAAGTAAATGAAATTCTTCAGAAAACCCTATTTGCTGACCAGGGTTTATCAACAGATCCATCGGATGTTGAAAATATTAGCACAGTAAAGTATGCACTGAAGAACACAGTTGAAACAGGAGGAAGCTACACAGGCGCATGTGGTGGAACGCGTGAAGTCGTGTTAGATGAGGCGACTAATACCTTTACCAATACCTTTGCTGATTATTGCAGGGAGTATTATGACGGTACAAAAATTGTCTACAACGGTCAATACACCTACACAGAGGACGAGGATGGTGTCGAAACCCAAGTATTCACCAATTTCTCTGAGGTTATCGCTGAATACAAACTAAACGTTGTGCTTAATGGTGAGTCCGTTTGGACACCAAGTGGAGATTATGAAGGCACCTCCCTAACAAATTTAACGACGACAGACCGCACTAATAATATTCAGTATAGCTTAGTAGACTTTGAGACTATTGTGATTGAGTATGATGTTGATGGTGGGACGGATTATGAAACCTTTGATTCAAAAGGACGTATGTTTCAGTCTGAGCTAGGTATGTTAAAGATTGATACATTAACTCCGATGAAGCACTGGCTGGATTCAGTTTCTGATGAGTTGCCACCCGTAGAAGGAAAGATAAGACTCATTGGTGACCGTTCATACATTTTACTTTTCAAAGAAGATGGTTATGAGTTAGGTGAAGAAGATGGCACAACTGGCAACTTCAAAGCAGGAGCTTCAAAATCATTTACTTACGATGATTGATTCTTAAGTTAGTCATATTGACCTAAAGACTTAAAGCCCTCACTCGAGGGCTTTTTTGTTTCTGGTTTTGCTATATCATGAGTATAAATTTTATACATTAAAATATTCACTTAATAAGTAAAATACCTAAATTTTATTGAGATATTACTATAATCATCAAGCGAATTAATCAACTTAATCATATTAACCGAGGATAGCATAATGAAAAAAAAATCTAATCTTAGCGTCAACCCTAGCAACCAGCCTGTTTGCCTTTGGCGCCACTGCACACGCATCAGAAAAACCTTCTTTTTTAACTATGCCACCATGCCTGCCTATACCACCGATTCAGCAAATGGTGATGTCTATGCCAATAGCTTTGAGTTTGGGGTTTATCTAGATCAAAACACGCGTATGGGTGTGTTTAATGAACAGGTTTCAGCTGATGGTTTTAACTTTAATGTAAACGGTATTAGTGCGGAGTACGACCTATTGCAGCAAAACCAATTTGCAACCGCAGTCGGTGTCATGATGGGTAATAGCAGTGGCGCTGCGACAGATGGCTCCGTTGCCGATATCTATGGCCGTTTTGTGTTGCATGCCAGTGATAACGCTAATATTCATGCAAAACTAGCCTATCGTACAGCCAGTGTTACCGTGCCTGCCGGCGCAAACAATATGAATGGCATAGGGTTTAGCATTGGCTTTGGCATCGGATTTTAATACAACAGAGGATATTCAATATGAAGCATATTACTAAATTATTTTTAGTCGGCTTTTTAGCCACTGGTTTGGTTGGCTGTTTTGGCGATAGTGATGGCGATAAGACACCTGATAATCCAATTAATCTGCCTTCGGGTTCAACAATTGGAAGTACAGCAACCTATTCTAATAGTGTGACGTACTCTGGAAAAACAAACATAGCTAGTTTTTCGGCAACGGATGGTGTTAATGCTTTTTATACGTCGTTTTTTGATGATATGGCAGATGATCTATTTGAGGGCGTAGATTTTTTGTTTGATTTGGAAGGTGAATACGATACCTACTCAACCCGAATGTTGTCGGATGTCAGAAATATTCGCAAGTCTAGTATCTTTCAACCTTATATCGAAAAATCAAATCGTTATGCGTCTAAATCAACGTCTCAAACAAGCAATACGATATCTTCAGAGTGTTCAAATGGATCATTGACCGTTTCGACCACGGATGATTGGAGTTTGAATTATTACAAAATGGAATTTGTTGCTAATGACTTTTGCGTCAATTCCGCTGTGGGTGAAATCCGGATGAATGGATCGTCTGTGTCTGAGGAGGGTGAGGATTTTTATCTTACAGCGTTTAATAACTTCTCACTTAAAATTGGAGCTAACTTTGATATTTTGATCGGTGGTATCAGTATTAGTGAAGTGATTGGCGAAGACCTAACGCGCTCAACAGTTAATATGGTGTTCAAAAACCAAAAGTCGGGACTGCAGGTTAAGTTTGAAAACTATGTCA
>JACUUF010000295.1 GCA_014859465.1 Methyloprofundus sp. | reverse complement strand
AACAAGAACAAGCTTAAAGACTTAAACGAGTAAAGCACCAGGCCTGGTGGTTATCTACAACTAGACTCGATCTTTTCACTATGTTCCCTTTTTGGGTAAGTTAACTTGATTAATAAAATGGTAAACATTATAATAAATCATTCGTTAAATTCATGGTTGAAGTGTTGAAAGTCCTAGGTATTCCCATTTTAGAAAAGTTTAAAAAGGAGCACGCTCAGTCACGTGGGTCTTTGAATGCATGGCTTGAAGAAGCGAGGAATGCAAACTGGACAAGCATGAATGATGTTTGGCAAAGATACCCAAAGGCAAGCTTGATTAAAAAGTCGGATAGTCGAATTATATTTGATATTAAAGGTAATGATTACCGCTTAGCCGTTCAAGCAAGCTTTAAACAAGGCATTTTAAAGATCGAATGGGTAGGTACTCATGCTGAGTACGATAAAAAGGTCTTTTCAGGAGATAAAAATGGAAATTAAATTAATTCACAACGAAAAAGAGTACGAGTTAGCTATGTCTCGTCTAACGGAATTAATGGATTTGGATCCTGAGCTAAATACACCTGAAAGTAATGAGTTAGAAGTGTGGGCAACTTTAATTGAAAAATATGAGTCTGGGCTGCATACGCCAGAAAGCCCAACACCCATTGAAGCGATTAAGTTTCGCATGGATCAAATGGGCTTTAACCAAAATGATATGGTTGAGTATTTTGGCTCCAAATCTAAAGCGTCTGAAGTGCTTAATGGCAAGCGGAATTTAACACTGTCGATGATGAGAAAACTCGTTAACGGACTGGGAATACCGGCAAGTGTTTTTTTGCAAGATGAGGCCGTTTTATTAAGTGATTCAAAAACGGATTGGTCGGCTTTTCCTTTGAAGGATATGCTTAAAAAAGGCTATTTTTCAGATTTTAAGGGAAAGCTGTCGGATTTAAAGCTCGTTGCAGAAGAGCAGATAAGAGCTTTTTTCGAAAGAGTACCAGGTTCGTCAGATTTGCGGCCAGCATTTATGAAGACAACGGCACATGGTGAAAACGACAAAGAAGTGAATCAATACGCCCTTTTTGCTTGGCAGGTAAAAGTGTTGGAAAAATGTTATCAACAACCCATAAGTTCCTATGAAGAAGGTTCATTAAATTTAGACTTTTTGAAAAGTGTCGTGCAATACTCATTTCTAGATGAAGGCCCTGTATTAGCGCAAGAATTTCTAGCTAAAAATGGCGTTTATATGGTGGTTGAAGAGCACTTAGAGCAAACCTATTTAGATGGCGCCGCCTTTTTGTCACCCAAAGGAAACCCTGTTGTCGCGCTGACTTTACGTTACGACCGGTTAGATAATTTTTGGTTTACACTGCTGCACGAATTGGCGCATATAGAGCTAAAGCATGTTAATAAAGAACATAAAGTCATTTACGACTCCAACTTAAATCCAGAAGATACCAATGTCATTGAAAAGCAAGCCAATGACAGAGCGAAAGAAGCCTTTGGCTTAAATGAGTCAGACCTAATGAATGTTTATCAGTATTCAGATATCGAAGCATTGAAAAGAAAATACAAAATTTCAGCGAGCATCATTATTGGACAAGTAAGACGAATTAAGCAAGACTACCGCTTATTCAGCAGGAAAATGGAGAAAGTCAGGTATCTATTTGATATGTAAGTGATTATTTATATTGACGATAATTACTAAAGAAGTTAAATGTTGCAAAAGGCTAGTGGCCCTATATTTCGTAATAAGCAATTAATAGCCACTGAATCATTAAAAGCATAACTAGTCTGTAAACTATCACTATACAAAGTACATTGAAGTTACGTTACCAGAATAATGTTATTTAGCTAATAAAAAACTTGTCAAATTCATCTTAAAACTTAATAGAAGGAATGGTATGAGCAATGCACCAGAATATAAAATGTTGAGTTTATATCCTATTGATTATCCTTTTGAAACTTTGGTGGGCAGGATAAACTCGAACCCAGTCAAGCTTAAGCTTGACCCAGATTTTCAGAGAAAATATAAGTGGGATAAAAAGGGCTGGGGGAGGTCGTCAAGGTTTATCGAGTCCTGCTTAATGCGAATACCATTACCCTCTTGTTATTTTGCAGAAGATGAAGATGGTAAACATATGGTAATAGATGGTCTGCAACGGTTGACGACTATAAATCGCTTTTTTAATGACGAGTTTGCACTTGAAGGTCTAACAGTATTCAAGGAACTTGAAGGGAAAAAGTTCTCTGAGCTAGGTATTTATCAAACCGAACTTGAAACAACAACAATCAGATGTATTATTTTAAGAAAAGACAATCCCAAAAGCTTAATTAGAGAGATTTTTTCTAGACTAAATCAGGGAGCTGTATCTCTGTCAGATCAAGAGATTCGTCATGCTCTCTACCCTGGTGAATTGGATGCATTGCTTACAGAGCTTGCAGAAACGCCGGATATTGCTAGGTTTGGTTTAGCTGAAAATACTGAGACTAAAAATAATTTGGAAGCAGAAGAGCAGGTTCTACGTTATTTTGCATTATCGGCAGATAAAGACCTTGTTGGTTTCGAAAGTAATTTAAAAAACTTCTTGGACAACTATATGGAAGCAAGCAAATCTCTGTCTCCCGAACAGGTCGATGAGCACCGAAATAGGTTTAACCGTGCCTTAGCAATATGTAATGAAGTATTTGCTGATGAGGTTTTTGAGAACCCTACGAATGATAGAAAGCGTAAAGGGCTGGTTCATTATGACCTTATGATGACAACTGTAGGTGAGCTTGATGTTGAAGTCGCAAGGAGTAATTCCCATGAAATTAAACAAGCTTACGCCACTTTATGTTCAAGCGATGATTTCAAAAGAACTTTATCTGGTGGCCTACAAAATAAGGGTTCAATATTAAGACGTCGAAGCCAATGGAATCAATTATTACAAGGTGTGGTTGATGGAGTATAGCGCTTTATATGAAAAATATTACGGCTTATTAAGTGCACTCAGGGTAATTATAGAACAATCTCAAGAAAGAGTGATAGGTGATGAGCCTGATGTATTATTTGCCAGTAATATTAATTTTTTTGTGAAGTCATATTTAATCAATATTTGCACATATCTTGAGGCGTATCTTCAAGATGTTGCTTTTGAGCATGCAAGCAGGATAACTGAGCGCCTTATGCAAGCAAAAATTCCTCATAACTTTTTGTATTGGAGATTATCAAAAGATACAAAGGAAAAAGATTGGAAGTTCGAGAACGCATCCTATAAATGTGAGAAAAAAGAGTTGTCTGATGTTATTTCTGGCAACCCAGGCAAAACGATAGCTGCCTTTAGATCAATTGGGGTAGATTTGATATCGAGTGATAGCTTTTCGCAACATACAGATCTTGTAGGTTCAATTGTAAGTAAAAGAAACAGCATTATTCATCATAACGATGATGCAAGTGATATTTCATTTTCGGATTTACTCGAGAATATTGATGTCTTTCTTGAGTATATGCAATCAATAAAAGAATTGCTGTGTGCTGAAAATTTTGATGCCAGTGATCTCCCTACTCATACTAGCGTGAGCCTTGATCATGAGGGCGAAGCTTACGTCGCCGTATCACATGAAAACGAATAGCTAAATCCGTTCTCTTGTGATGATTCTGACGTTCGGATTAGCTCGTTAAAATCCTAGCGCGGAAGTTTTTGCCTTTTAGTTTTCCGGCGCTGATTTGTTTTA
>JACUUF010000003.1 GCA_014859465.1 Methyloprofundus sp. | reverse complement strand
AGTCGAATTTGGACTCAATATTTACACATGATTACAGATTTAACCCACTACCGAATTGTGTTAGCAAAAATCACAGTAGCAGATTATATGACCAAGCATTTAGTAAAATTGACTAAAAATATGAATGTCGTTGATGCGGTTAAAATAATATTGGGAGCATAAAATAACTGGTGCGCCTGTTATGGATGAGCATAATAAATTAGTCGGTATGTTTTCTGAAAAAGATGCTTTAAAAATGGTCGTAGAAACCGCATACAATCAAAGTAGCGTTGGTCGTGTTTCTGAATTTATGACAGAACAGGTTGTTCATGTTGCTGCTGATATGAGTGTGGTAGATTTAGCTGCTCAGTTCCAGAATTCTGCGGTGCGTAGTTTTCCAGTCTATCAAAATAAAGAGTTAGTCGGTATTATTAGCCGTACTGATATATTGGCGTGCCATGGTTAATAATGCTTAATTTTCTGCGCTTCAGATCCCATTCTATCTGAATGCGTGTGTAACATCAGTTAAATAAGCAAAGTTTTTGATGCTTCGCCTGCTTGTTCTTTGACTAATTTTGGCACTAAATAACCTGGTAAGTTATTTTGCAATTGCTGGTGTATTTTTAGTGCCTGTTCTTGCTGTACCTCAAAATGGCCCGTTCCGGTCGCTTTATCTAATAAATGTAAATAATAGGGTAATACTCCACAGTTAAATAAGCCTTCGCTTAATTCCTGTAATATTTTTGCATTATCATTAATATCTTTTAATAAAACCGATTGGTTGAGTAAAGTGATATTTTGTTTCTTTAGTGCTAAACACGCTGTTACGACTTGTTCGCTTAACTCATTAACATGGTTGCAGTGGGTTACTAAAACGATAGGTAGTGCAGCATTACTTAAAATATCAATTAAATTATTGGTAATGCGTGCAGGAAGTACGATAGGAATTCGGGTGTGAATGCGGATGCGTTTTATGTGTGCTATTGCAGCGCATTGATCAATTAAGTGCTTCAATCGCTGGTCGTTTAATAGTAGTGGATCGCCGCCACTTAAAATGACCTCATGTATATCCTCATGATTATGTAAATATTGTAGTACTCTAACTTCTTTCTGTTTGTTTAGTTGTACCTCGCTATACGGAAAGTTACGCCGAAAACAAAATCGGCAATTAATCGCACAACCGCCTGTAGTAATAAATAAAACACGTCCTTGGTACTTATGAATTATACAGTCTTCGGTCAAGGCAGATAAATCACCGACGGCATCATGGCTATAGTTAGTATACTGGATGAGTTCATTGGCGTGGGGTAATACTTGTTTGAGTAAAGGGTCATTTAGGTTGCCTTTTTCCATGCAAGCAGCGTAACTTAAAGGTACGCGCATAGCGAAATCTTGTTCGGCAAGCGTAGATGCTGTGTGTGAGTTGATATTAAGATAGCGCAGCAAATGACTCGGTTTTGTGAAGGCGGCAGCTAATTCAGTTTGCCAGGTTGAAGTGTGTGGGGTCATAGGGTAAATGAAGGATATTTTTTAATTGATGCTTTGCCGGTTTATTAACAAAGCCTGACTATATTGTGCAGAAATGATTCGATGCAAGGTATAATAGCAAAATTTCTGATCATATAATCAACTGAGGGTAAAATGGCGAGTTACAGTACAAGTGAGTTTAAAGCAGGGATGAAGATAATGATGGACTCCGATCCTTGTGCCATTATTGAAAATGAATTTGTTAAGCCGGGTAAAGGGCAAGCTTTTAACCGAGTAAAAATTAGAAACTTGAAAAATGGCCGTGTTATTGAGCGCACTTTTAAGTCCGGAGAATCTGTAGAAGCGGCTGATGTTGTCGATGTAGATATGCAGTATTTATACCATGATGGTGAGTTTTTTCACTTTATGCAGCTAGAATCATTTGAGCAATTTCAAGCTGATGAAAATGCTGTAGGCGATTCTAAATTATGGTTAAAAGACCAGGCGATGTGTATTGTCACTTTATGGAACAATGCACCGATTAGCATAACGCCACCTAACTTTGTTGAATTAGAAGTAACTGATACTGATCCTGGTTTAAAAGGAGATACTTCTGGCGGTGGTGGAAAGCCTGCGACTTTGGAGACGGGCGCTGTTGTTCGTGTGCCTTTATTCGTGCAAATTGGTGAATTGCTTAAGATCGATACGCGTACGGGCGAATATGTTTCGCGTGCTAAAGCGTAGTGAGTTTAAACTGGCAACCTAGCTGCTCACTTGGGCTTATCCGCTTGAGAGCTAAATTATTACATGAAATTAGGGATTATTTTTATGTTAATAAGGTGTTAGAAGTTGAAACGCCACTGCTTTGTCAGTCAGCAGGAACTGATCCCTATTTAGAGTATTTTACTAGCTGCTATTCAATACTCAGTCGGGATTATTTTTTGCAAAGCTCTCCAGAGTTTGCCATGAAGCGATTGTTAGCGGCCAGTACTGGCTCTATTTATCAGATTACTAAAGCTTTTAGAAATGGTGAGTCGGGGCGCTATCATAATCCTGAATTTACTATGCTTGAGTGGTATCGAGTTGGATTTGATTTGCAGCAATTAATGGATGATGTAGAGAATCTATTGAATCCCTTGTTAGCTGTTGAGTATTTTCCAGATAAAGCAGAGCGTATTGCTTATGTTGATATTTTTAAAAAATATACAGGGCTAAATGCTTTGCAGTTTGATGCAGTTGAGTACCAAGCTTGTGCTGAAAGATTAGGTTTTTTTGAGGCTGCTCGACTCTGTGCTTTGGATCATGCCGCATGGTTAGATTTTTTATTTAGTCATGTAGTACAGCAATATCTAGGCCGGACGCAGCTATGTATGGTGTTTGATTATCCGGCTTGTCTGCCTTCTTTAGCGCGCTTGAAGTTAGATGATGTGCGCCTAGTAGAGCGTGTCGAATTATTTATTCACGGTATAGAGATTGGCAATGGTTTTTTTGAATTAACTGACGTTAATGAGCAAATTAGACGTTTTGATCAAGATATTATGGATAGAAAAAATAATGGGGCAGTAAAAATTGACAAAGATGCGCGGTTTTTAGCTGCACTGCAAAGTGGTTTACCTGATTGTTCCGGTATTGCCATTGGAATTGATCGTTTATTGATGATAATAAGTCAAAAAAGCACAATAGATGAGGTCTTGGCATTTTCGATTGAAAATGCTTGATAAGCCTAGCTTTTATTGATTACTGATTTTCTTTTGCTATTAACTTATACATGAAATTTAAATTTTTACTCTCACTGCTGTTTTTTTTGTTATCAATTTCCTCCGTGGTACGCAGTGATGAAGCTGGCTTTGTAGTCAAAGACATACAAGTAAGTGGCTTGCAACGTATCTCTGTCGGTACTGTGTTTAATTACTTGCCAGTTAATGTAGGCGAAATGCTGTTAAATAAGAATATTGCGCCTGCCATTAGAGCCTTATTTAAAACAGGTTTCTTTCAAGATATTGCTATGCAACGCGAAGGTGATGTTTTATTGGTGATTGTGCAAGAACGTCCATCCATTGCCAAAATAGAGCTTGAAGGTAATAAAGATTTAAGTACCGATGATTTGTTGACGGCATTAAAAACCATTGGTCTGTCAGAAGGAAAGGTCTTTAATCGACAAATTTTAGATAAAGTAGAGCAAGAATTAATGCGTCAATACTTTAGTCATGGAAAATACAGTGTAAAAATCAATACCCAGGTTCTTGCGCTAGAAAGAAATAGAGTTAATATTAGTATTAATATTTCTGAAGGAGCCGTTTCAAAAATAAAATCAGTCAATATTGTCGGTAACAAAGTTTTTGCAGAAGATGAATTATTAAAACAGTTTGAATTAAGAACTTCAGGTTGGCTGTCTTTTTATACTAAAGATGATCAATATTCAAAGCAAAAGTTGGGTGCTGATTTAGAGCGTTTGCGTTCTTATTATTTGGATCGCGGTTATATTAATTTTGTTATTAAGTCGACTCAAGTTTCCATGACGCCTGATAAGAAAGATATTTATCTTACCGTTAATATTGAGGAAGGTGATTTATTTACTTTAGACAAGGTTAAGTTAAGCGGCAATCTAGTGGTAGAGCCTGAAGAATTAATTGCCTTGTTGCAAGTCGGGCCGGGCGAAATTTTTTCGCGCAAAGCGGCAACACTGACATCTAAAGCAATTTCTGATCGTTTAGGTGAAGAAGGTTATGCTTTTGCGAACGTTAATATGGTGCCAGATATTCATAACGATACTAAATTAGTCGATATGACCTTTTTTGTTGATCCAGTAAATCGCGTTTATGTACGCCGTATTGGTCTGCAAGGTAATACCAAAACACGGGACCAAGTTTTACGCAGAGAAATGCGCCAAATGGAAGGAGCATGGGCCTCTTCAGAGAAAATAGAACGTTCTAAAGCGCGGTTAAATCGTTTGGGTTATTTTGAAAATGTGGGTATAGAAACTCCGGTAGTGCCAGGGACGCGAGATCAAATGGATTTAAATTATTCTGTGACTGAGAAGTCCTCGGGTAATTTAATGGCGGGTATTGGTTATTCGCAAACGCAAGGGATTATTTATAATGCCAGCATTACCCAAGACAATATATTTGGTTCGGGTAAGCGCGTCGGTGTTAACTTTAATAAAAGTGATGTTTCTACTTTATATAGCTTAGATTTTACTAATCCTTATTTCACCCGAGATGGCGTGAGTATTGGTTATAATTTATTGTATAAATCTACCGATGCCAATCAAGCTAATATTTCCAATTATTTAACCGATGTGATTAGCGGCGGTGTCAATTTAGGCTTTCCAATTAATGAAAATCAACGCTTTAATTTGGGTTTTGATGTTAAGCATACAACAATTAAAGAAGGCAGCAATCCGCCGCCTGAATTGCCTGTATGGATTGCCGAAGTTGGGGATAGTTTTTTAACTTTGCCTGTTTCAATTGGCTGGGTACGCGATACTTTGGATCGACCTACTTTTCCAACGGAGGGGAGTCAGCAGCGATTATCAGGGTTAGTGGCCGTTCCGGGGGGGGATTTAACTTATTTTAAAGTGAGTGCAAAAGACCAGCATTATTTTAGTATTGCCAAAGATCTGGTGTTTAAATTCATGGCTTCTGCGGCGTATGGTGATGGCTATGGCGATACAGATGAATTACCTTTTTTTGAAAACTATTTTGCTGGTGGTGTAAATTCGGTACGTGGCTTTAAAGACAACACCTTAGGCCCCCGAGATCACTGTAATGGAACTTGCCTAGATGGAAATGAGCCTCGACCGTATGGTGGTAATTTGAAAGTATTAGCTAATACTGAGCTTATTTTTCCCGTTCCTTTTATGTCCGATATAGATTCTATTCGCTTAAGTGTATTTTTTGATATGGGTACTGTTCAAGGTAGTTATTTACAATATCATGAGAATGATACTAATTGCCCTCCTGGTCAAACGCCTAATGATACTTCTTGTTACTTGCGAGTTAATTCCGGGTTTTCATTCAGTGACTTTAGGTATTCAACGGGTGTTGCTGCGCAATGGCTATCACCTTTTGGTGCTTTACAGGTAAGTTACGGTATGCCGCTTAATGATCAACCCGGCGATCAATTACAGTCATTTCAGTTTAGCTTTGGCTCGCAGTTTTAAAATAGATAAATTGTATCAGTCTTAAGTGAAACACTCTCAATTTCTTGGATATACAGTATAATGCGCAATTGGTTTTGTTTTTTTGAAAAGATATATGGAGAATTTTTAATGTTGAAAAAAATGTTTTTTTTAGCGGCTTTGATTATGACAAGCCAAGCAGTACAAGCGGAAATAAAGATTGGTGTGGTTAATGTGCCTTTATTAATGGCCAATGCACCTCAGGCAGCAGATGCTAAAAAACGTTTGGAAAAAGAGTTTTCTCCTAAAGATAAGCAGTTAGTGTCGCAAAGCAAAGAAATCAAACAGCTAGAAGATAAACTAGCGAGAGATGGCTTAACTATGACTGAAACGGAAAAAAGAGATTTAGAGCGCGATATTATTGCTAAACGTAGAGATGTACAACGTGCTCAGCAAGAATTTAAAGAAGATTTTAGCATTCGTCGTAATGAAGAATTAGGTAAAATGCAGAATAGAATCATTGAAGCCGTTAAAGCTTTGGCTGCCGAAGGTAATTATGACTTATTACTGACTGAAGGCGTCATTTATGCAAGTCCTCAAGTAGATGTCACCGATAAAGTACAAGAAAAACTTTCTGCAATGCCTTAATCGGTCGAATATTCTATGGCAGAAATAGATTTATAGGCTGATTTTGTTGCAAGATCAGCCTATAAATGAAAGATAGCGCCAGTTCATTTTGGTATTGAAGTATTAATTATTTAAAGTTAAAAGGTTGTTACATTGAAAACATTACTTGATATAAAACAAATTCAAGCGTTTTTACCACACAGATACCCATTCCTGCTTATTGATAAAGTAGTCGAATGTGAACCAGGTGTGCGCTTATTGGGCGTGAAAAATGTTACTTATAATGAGCCCATTTTTCAGGGGCATTTTCCGCACATGGCTATTTTTCCTGGTGTTTTAATTTTAGAGGCACTGGCTCAAGCTACTGGTTTGCTAGCTTCTGAAACAAAACCTGATGAATTAGGTCATGGTATGACTTATTTTTTAACCGGTATTGATAAAGCCAAATTTAAAAGACCAGTGGTACCGGGTGATCAAATGATGCTAGAAGCAGTTTTTGAAAGAAGTAAACGTAATATTTGGTCTTTTAACTGTACTGCAACGGTCGATGGTGAATTTGTTGCGAGTGCTAATATTCGTTGTGCTGCGGTAGTCGATGAAGTCAATTGATCCAACCGCTATTATCGATAGTCGTGCTGAGATTGCGGATGATGTACAAATAGGCCCGTATTCCGTTATTGGTCCAGAAGTAAGCATAGGTGAGGGTACCGTTATTGGTCCTCATGTTGTGATGAAAGGGCCGGTTACGCTAGGTAAAGATAATCATATTTATCAGTTTGCATCGATTGGGGAAGATCCCCAAGATAAAAAATATGCTGATGAAAAAACCAGTTTAGTCATTGGTGATAGAAATGTAATCCGCGAATTTACCACAATGCATCGTGGTACTTTACAAGATCGTGGCCTTACTAAGATTGGTGATGATAATCTTTTTATGGCTTATACACATGTGGCTCATGATTGTATCGTGGGCAATCATGTGATTATGGCTAATGGTGCATCTTTAGCGGGACATGTGCATCTTTGTAATAATGCCATTTTAGGGGGCTTTACCCTAGTGCATCAATTTACCCAAATTGGAACTTTTAGTTTTTCCGCTATGGGCAGTGCAATTACTCAAGATATTCCGCCCTATGTCATGGTTGGTGGTCGGCCTACGCGCCCTCATGGTATTAATTCTGTGGGTATGGAGCGAGCTGGAAGTAGTCCTGAAGCTGTGCGTCTAATTAGGAAAGCGTATAAAATTTTATATAAAAATAATCTGCGCATGGATGATGCCATAGAAGAAATGGAAGATTTAGCCGCAGAATGTGATGAAATCTCTAATATGGTAAGTTTCTTGCGCAATGTATCGCGTGGTATTTTAAGGTAATTCGATTGCCTCTTGATCAAACAATTATCGCTGGAGTTGACGAAGTTGGACGTGGCTGTATTGTTGGTCCTGTCATCGCGGCAGCCGTTATACTGGATCCGCTGCAAGCTATTCAGGGATTAACTGATTCTAAAAAACTCTCGGCCAAAAAACGTGCAGCACTGGCTGAGCAAATCAAAAAGTATGCTTTGGCATGGACGATTACACGAGCGGAGCCTAGTGAAATTGATCGCATTAATATTTTGCAAGCTTCACTTTTAGCGATGAAACGTGCAGTAGAGCTATTGTCTGTTCGACCCACTTGGGTTCAAGTAGATGGCAATCAATATCCCGATATAGAATATCTAGGGGAAACTATCATTCAAGGTGATTTGTTAGTGGCTGAAATTTCAGCCGCCTCTATTTTGGCTAAAGTCTATCGAGATAGTGAAATGAATACTTTAGATAGGCTTTATCCCGGCTATGAATTTGCTAAACATAAAGGCTATCCAACAACATTACATAAAGAAAAGCTGCTTAGTTTAGGGTTTACCGAACAGCATCGACGTTCATTTTCACCTGTTAAGCAGATGTTATAGCATTATAATAAGTATCCGCTACAGCCTCGATTTACCAATGTCTATTGTATATAGCTGTACTTTGACATTATTCCTTACTTAATTCTCCTATCTTATGCAACCTAAGTTTATTCATTTACGCCTGCACTCTGAATATTCCTTGGTGGATGGTATCGTCAAAGTAAAACCGCTGATTAATGAGCTGGCAAATTTAGGCATGCCTGCGGTGGCCATTACCGATCAGTCTAATCTTTTTTCCCTAGTCAAATTTTATCGCGCTGCTTTAGCTAAAGGCATTAAGCCAATTGCTGGCGCTGATGTACATATTTTTAATCCTGATGACCCTGCTCAGCCTTTTCGGCTTACGCTACTCGTTAGAAATAATGTAGGTTACGTTACTTTAACAGAATTAATTTCTATCGCTTATCAAGAAGGTCAGCACCAAGGTGTGCCTATGCTTCGGCGAGAATGGATTGAGCAAAATCACGCAGGCTTAATTGTTTTATCTGGCGCGATGGAAGGCGATATAGGTTTAGCATTATTAGCTGATGATCAGGCACTGGCAAAACAAGCAGCACAGTACTGGCACTCTCTATTTCCGCAAGGCTTTTATCTGGAATTACAGCGTGTTGGTAAAAAAAATGAAGAAAATTATATAGCCAGAGCGGTAGCTTTGGCGACAGAGTTAGAGCTGCCTGTTGTTGCTACTAACGATGTCCGTTTTCTAAAATCTTCTAATTTTGATGCGCATGAAGTTCGTGTGTGTATTAACCAAGGTCGTGTTATTGATGATAATCGCCGACCTAAAGACTATACCAATCAGCAATATTTACGTAGCACCGATGAGATGTTGGCATTGTTTGTTGATATCCCAGAAGCTACGGCAAACACGGTTGAAATTGCTAAGCGCTGCAATCTTGAGCTGACCTTGGGAAAAAATTTCTTACCTGACTTTCCTGTGCCAGAAGGTATGTCTTTGGATGAGTTTTTTATTGAGGAATCAAAAAAAGGCTTAGATGCACGGTTAAAAAAATACCCGGCGGTAGGTAAAGGTACACCTGAAGAAAATCGTAAAGCTTATGATCAGCGCTTAAAACTGGAATTAGACACTATTGTACAAATGGGTTTTCCCGGTTATTTCATGATTGTTGCCGACTTTATTCAGTGGGCTAAGGATAATTTAATTCCTGTAGGGCCGGGGCGTGGCTCTGGCGCCGGTTCTTTAGTAGCTTATGTACTGAATATTACCGATTTAGATCCGATTGAATTTGATTTATTATTCGAGCGCTTTTTAAATCCGGAACGGGTTTCAATGCCCGATTTTGATGTCGATTTTTGTATGGATCGACGTGATGAGGTGATTGATTATGTGGCACGTAATTATGGCCGAGAAAAAGTTTCGCAAATTATCACCTATGGTTCGATGGCAGCAAAGGCTGTTATTCGTGATGTCGGCCGAGTTTTAAGTCATCCTTATGGTTTTGTCGATCGCTTATCTAAGTTAGTGCCCTTTGAAATCGGTATAACGTTGACTAAGGCTTTAGAGCAAGTGCCTGAGTTTAAAGAGCTGTATGAAACGGATGATGATGTAAAAGCCTTGATGGATATGGCTTTGTCTTTAGAAGGCACCGTTAGAAATGCCGGTAAACATGCGGGAGGCGTGGTTATCGCACCGACCAAATTAACCGATTTCTCGCCTCTCTATTGTGAGCAAGGTGGCGGTAATTTAGTTACTCAGTTTGATAAAGATGATGTCGAAGCGGTCGGCTTGGTCAAATTTGACTTTTTAGGCTTACGTACTTTAACTATTATTGATTGGGCATTACAGACCATCAATAAGAAGCAAGCAGAACTGAATAAACCCTTAGTTGATATTACTCAAATTCCTCGCGATGATGCGGCTTCGTATGAGCTCTTAAAAAATGCAGAAACGACCGCTGTATTTCAGTTGGAGTCGCGCGGTATGAAGGAATTGATTAAAAAGCTAAAGCCGGACTGCTTTGATGACATTATTGCTTTAGTGGCTTTATTTAGACCAGGGCCGCTAGAATCAGGTATGGTTGATGACTATATTAATGTAAAACATGGCGCGAAGGCAGAGTATGCGCACCCGGTTTTAGAGCCTATTCTCCAGCCTACCAATGGCGTTATTCTGTATCAAGAACAAGTAATGCAAATTGCGCGGGAAATGGGGGGTTATAGTTTAGGTGGCGCGGACTTATTACGCCGTGCCATGGGTAAGAAAAAAGCAGAAGAAATGGCTCAGCAACGGGCTATTTTTACTGAAGGCGCTGTAGCGGCCGGCATTGAAGAAAGTATAGCCACTTATGTTTTCGATTTGATGGAAAAATTTGCGGGCTATGGTTTTAATAAATCACATTCGGCGGCTTATGCCTTGGTGGCTTATCAAACCGCTTGGTTAAAAGCGCATTATCCTGCCGCTTTTATGGCTGCGGTATTATCCGCTGATATGGATAATACCGATAAAGTGGTGATCTTGATAGCTGAATGTCAGGATATGAAAATCGCTGTTTGTCCACCCAATATTAATGTCTCTAATTTGCAATTTACGGTCAATGCACAAGGGGAAATTGTGTATGGAATTGGCGCAATTAAAGGCGTAGGTGAGGCAGCAATTGAGGATTTATTGCGCGAACGTAAAGAAAATGGTCCCTTTAAAGGTTTATATGATTTATGTAAACGCGTGGATTTGCGTAAGGTGAATAAGCGAGTATTTGAGGCTTTAATTCGTGCTGGAGCATTTGATATTTTTAGTGAAAATCGTGCTAGTCATATGGCTGAATTACCTACGGCGATAAAAGTAGCAGAACGTCATGTGAAAATGGCTGAAGTTGGACAAAATGATTTATTTGGTTTAGCTGTTAATGCAGAAACTAGTGAGGATGAAGTTAACGATTATGCGGCTAGTGTTCCCCCATGGCCTGAAAAAGAGCGCTTAGCTTTTGAAAAATTAGCTTTAGGTCTATTTTTAACTGGTCATCCGATTGATGAATATAGAGCTGAATTACAAAACATAACCCATGGTAGTATTGCGCAAATTTTAACCAGCGTTGAAGGTTCGCGTGGTAAATCAGATACACGTTTGGCCGGCTTATTAATCGGTATGCGTACGCGTCAAGATCGTAAAGGTCGAACTATGGGCTTTGCTACTTTGGATGATAAAAGCGCCCGAGTTGATGTCGCAATTTATAGTGAAACCTTTGAAACGTATAAAGATTTATTAAAAGGTGACGAGGTTTTAATTGTAGAAGGCTCGGCGCGTATGGATGGTTATTCAGGCATGCTCAGTATTACCGCTGACAAGCTATTAAGTATCGAGCAAGCGCGAGAAAATTTCGCACGTTGCTTAGTGTTGGACTGGGATAGTGTGCACTCAGCGGTACAGGGACATGATTTTTTGCATAAATTACAGGAAATAATACAGCCTTTTAGTGGCGGTCAATGCATGGTTGTCGCTAATTATATAGGGCCAAGTGCTAAAGCGAGCGTCCAGTTAGGTGATGCGTGGCGCATACATCCAACTGATGAGCTTATCATCCGGCTTCAGCGATTAATTGGTAGAGATGATGCGGTCAACATTAAATATCGATAATGCTGAACACATAGATGTATGCCCCGATTGTGATTTACTAATGGCTAAGGTACAGGTGAAAGAAGGCTATGTAAGTCATTGTCCAAGATGTCGGCATATCATAGAGCACCCAACGCGCTTGTCCATTAGAAACAATTTCTTTTGTGTCTTTGCTGGATTAATGGTTTATTTTCCTGCCATGTTATTGCCCGTGTTACAGTTCACGATGGTCGGTCATACTGAAGCATTGTCCATTTTAGTCTGCGTACAAACACTGTTTAGTACCGGCAACTGGGGGGTTGGTTTAGTTGTGTTTTTTTCCTTAATGCTCGTACCTTTAGTGCAAATGATATTGATTATATTCATTACCACGCGTTTTTATTATCAAGTCAAAAGTGATTATTTAGCGCCCTGTTTTAAATGGTATGGCTATTTAAGTGCTTGGGGAATGTTGGATATTTTTATGCTGAGTATTATCGTTGCTGCTATTAAATTGCGTGATGATGCGGAGCTAGAGGCAGGTTTGGGTTTATATGCTTTTATCGCTTTGTTAATAATTAGCGCACTACAAACCCAGTTATTAAATAAAAAACTAGTTTGGACTTTAATTGAGAAACACGGTGAATAAGTCTTATTCTGCCTTGAAACAAGGTTTTTTATGTTGTCGGCAGTGCCATAAAGTATTACCTAAAAAACCACAGCACGTGATTCAGTGCCCGCGTTGTCAGAGTAAGGTCTATCCTAGAATTCCAAATAGCCTAAGCCAAAGTTGGGCGCTGTTAATTAGTGGTTTTATTCTTTATATTCCTGCTAATGTCTTGCCTATTATGACTTTAACCAAGGGTGGGGTAATTCGTACAGATACCATTATGTCTGGCATTATTAATTTAGCAAATATCGGCATGGCGCCGATTGCGGTCATTGTTTTTATCGCGAGTATTTTGGTGCCAGCATTAAAAATGCTTGCCTTAGCGATGATATTACTGGCAACGCAATTTAAATGGACTATGAACACTGATATAAGAATGCAAATGTATCGCATGATCGAATTTGTTGGCCGCTGGTCTATGTTGGATGTTTTTGTCATTAGCATTTTATTAGGTGTTGTTAAATTTAATAAAATAGCCTCAGTGGATATAGAGCCGGCGGGATTATTATTTACCATAGTGATTATCTTAACCATGTTGGCGGCTATGCGTTTTGATTCAAGATTAATTTGGGATGATATAAATGAGCCTAACTAAGCCCGTTATGACAAAAAAACACTGGTTATCGGGTATTTGGTTATTGCCTTTAGTCGCTGCTCTAATGGGCGGCTGGACCATTTATCAAAGCATGAATGAAAAAGGTATTGAAATTTCTATCGTATTTGATGATGCTGAAGGAATTCGCGAAGGAAAAACGCCTATTATATATAAAGGTGTGCGCATAGGTGTGGTCAAAAAAGTAGATATTAGTGCCAATTTGCAGCAAGTTAAAGTGTTGGCTGAAATTCAGCGTGCGGCCAGCGAAAGCCTTAGAAAAACGACGGGATTTTGGTTGGTTAAGCCCAAAGTTTCTATGACTGAAATTACTGGCCTAGATACCATTGTTTCTGGAAATTATATACGCATGAATCCAGGGGAAGGAGAGCAGCAAAGAGAGTTTATTGCTTTAGATAAGCCGCCGATTATAGAGGAGCATAAGTTAGGTTTGACTATTGATATTTTGGCCGATAGTTTAGGTTCCATTGCGCGAGGCTCGAAAATCTATTTTCGTCAAATTCCTGTGGGTGAAGTGTTGGATTATGAATTGGCCGAAGCACAAAATGGTGTCATTATTAAAGCGCTTATTGAAGCGCGTTACGCTTATTTGGTAAAAAAATCATCACGATTTTGGAATGCCAGTGGTTTGTCAATAAAAGCCGGGTTAAGCGGCTTTTCTATGCAGACAGAATCATTAGCTGCATTGATTGCAGGGGGGATTGCGTTTTTCACACCAGATACTGAAAGTGTTGATACTGCTGATAGCGCCACGCAATTTAAATTACATGGTGATTTTGACAGTGCTAAGGTCGGTATTTTGGTTGAAATTAGTTTTGAATCGGCCATTGGTTTACAAGCGGGTGTCACCGAAGTTCAGTATGATGCTTTTAAAATCGGTATTGTTAAGAAATTAAGTTATAAAAAGACAGGTAAAAGTGTTATTGCAGACGTGATGTTTGATCCACGTGCCGAACAATTATTAAAAGCAGGTACAAAATTTTGGCTAGATAAACCGAAACTTTCACTCACTGATTTTTCGGGTTTGAAATCCTTATTACAAGGAAATCATATCAAAATGCAGGTAGGTGAGGGGCTAAGTGTGAGAGAGTTTATTGCTCTTAATAAACCCCCTTTAATGTCTATTGGTGATAAAGGCATACATCTGATTTTAAAAGCAGATTCTTTAGGTTCTATTGAATATGGCAGCCCTGTTCTTTATAAAAAAATACAAGTAGGTCAAGTGCATGATTTTAAACTCGATAAAAAAGGCGAAAGTGTCTTAATTGATATTTACATTACCGAACGCTATGCCCATTTAGTCGCGCCTAGTTCACGTTTCTGGAATGCCAGTGGTGTGCAAGTGAGTATAGGTACGGCAGGTATGGACATTCAAACTGGAACCATGGGGACGGTGTTGAATGGTGGTATTGAATTTATAACCCCCGAATTAAGTACTAAAAAAATTAAAAATCATGCACTTTATGATTTATATCCTAGTTATGCTGCGGCCACAGGCTCCGGACTAACACCTTATAAGCCAGCAAAAGATGAAACTATTATTCAGATTAGCACGGATGATTTAGGTTCTTTAGCCATTGGCTCGCAAGTTTATTTTAAGAAAATCTCCGTAGGTAAGCTAGTTTTCTACCGTTTGAGTGAAGACAATGACAGCATTATTATGAGTGTTGCCATACGTAATAAATATCGGCATTTACTCACCGATTCTAGTCAGTTTTGGCGTAATAGTGGCTTGAAAGTTAAAGCAGGTTTAGCGGGAGTTGATGTGAATATGACATCGCTTAGTGCGTTGTTGAATGGTGGTATTAGTTTTGCTAATCCTACGCTTGAAAACACAGTCACTATAAAAGAAAAAGCTAATAAAATTTATCATCTTTATCCAGATGAACAAAGCGCTTTGCAATTAGCTGAGGAAATTAAAATAAAATTTTCTTTAGCGAATGGTATTAGTGCAGGCACGGCTATTAAGTACCTGGGTATTCCGGTTGGAGAGATAAGCTCAGTTAAATTAGCAGAAGATAATCAAGCGATTATTGCTAATGCCAAATTATTCGGCTCAGCGATTCAATTTGCAAGGGCAGGGACGAAATTTTGGTTAGTTTCAGCGCAATTAGGTTTATTTAAAAATAAAAACCTAGATACCTTAATTAAAGGCAGCTATTTGGACATAGAGCCAGGTAAGGGTGCTAAACAAACAGAATTTGTCGCAAAACTTAATCAAGCGAAAATAAAACAAGGTTTACATCTTGTTTTGCAAACGCCACGTTTAGGTTCAATTAAAGTGGGTAACAGTGTTGCTTATCGACAAATGAATGTCGGTGAAGTGAGAGGCTTTCGATTATCCAGTAATGCTACGCAGGTTTTAATTGATATTTATATTGCGCCTCAATATGCACCGTTAATAAAAAACAATACTAAGTTTTGGAATGCTAGTGGGGTCAACATTGATTTTGGTTGGATTAGTGGCGCAGAAGTGCGTACTGAGTCAGTGGAAAGTATTGTTACCGGTGGTATCGCTTTCGCCACACCAGAAGCGGAAGAAATAATGGCTACTCATGTTCAGGCTGGGCAAGTCTTTGATTTGCATGAGGACTATGAACCCGAATGGTTAGCATGGCGTCCAGAAATTGCCTTAGATGAATAAACCTAAAACGACTTAACGAGATAAACATGCTAAAAAATTTATTTTCTGCAAAGAAAGCCCCGATTTTAAGTTATAAAAAAACCCTGGCGCATGACTTGCCGGCCAGTCTTGTTGTTTTTCTATTAGCTTTGCCTTTATGTTTAGGCGTTGCTTTAGCTTCAGGAGCCCCGTTGTATGCTGGGTTGATTGCTGGTGTAGTAGGTGGCCTTGTGGTCACTAGCTTCAGTGGTTCGGCATTGGGTGTTACCGGTCCTTCTGCGGGGCTGGCTGTGATTGTCTTCGGTGCTATTTCGGAGTTAGGTTTTAATACTTTTCTATTAACGGTCGTTTTAGCGGGTATTCTACAATTTATACTGGGTAATATTAGAGCTGGGATTATTGCTTATTATTTTCCTTCTGCAGTGATTGCCGGCATGTTATCAGGTATTGGTCTTATTATTTTTCTTAAGCAGATCCCACATGCCATAGGCTATGACAGAGATTTTGAAGGGGATATGTCATTTATTCAGAGCGATCAGTATACGACCCTCACTGAGTTACAACACATGCTCGATTTTATGGCGCCCGGTGCTATTATTATCAGCTCAATCTGCTTGTTGATTTTATTATTGTGGGAAACGCAGTGGATTAAACAGTACCGATTGAGTAAAAATTTACGCGGGGAAATTGTTGTCGTTCTCGTCGGAGTGCTGTTAAATCAAGCATTTATTACATTCTATCCGCAATGGGCGTTAATAGATAAGCATTTACTGTTATTGCCTGTTGCAGAAACCGTCTCTGACTTGGGGCAAATTTTTACATGGCCTGATTTTGCACAAATTAATAACCCTGCTGTTTATCGTGTTGCCTTTATACTTGCTATTGTTGCCAGTTTGGAGACTTTATTATGTGTTGAAGCTATGGATAAGCTGGATCCTTATAAGCGAGTGACTTCAACCAATCGCGAATTACGAGCACAAGGGATCGGTAATATTTGCTCTGGATTACTTGGTGGCTTACCTATGACGCAATTAATTGTACGTAGTTCTGCGAATGTGCAAGCGGGTAGTCGCACTAAGGTATCGGCTTTTATGCAGGGCCTATTTTTATTCATTGCGGTGTTATTACTGCCTAATTTAATCAATAAGATTCCTTTGGCAAGTTTAGCTGCCATTTTTCTCGTAGTCGCTTATAAGTTGATCAATCCAAGATGGTTTAAAACCATGTATCAAGTCGGTTGGTACCATTTCATCCCTTTTATAGCGACAATTATTGGTTTGATTTTTTCTGATATGTTGACCGGCCTTAGTATTGGCATGGGCTGTGCGTTATTTTTTATTTTGCTGGAAAATAAAAAAGTCGGTTTTCACTTGCATGAACAACAAGGGCACAATAAAACGATTATTACCCTATCAGAAAACGTCTCTTTTTTAAATAAATCGAATATTCTACATATGCTTAATGAGTTACCGAAAAATGCCAATATCGTTATTGATGCGACTTATGCAAAATATATTGATTATGATGTTTACGAAGTGATTCAAAACTTCAAGGTTGATGCCACACGTAAAGGTATTCATCTTGTCATTCAGAATCTACGAGGCTTTGGCTTTTTAAAGCCCGTTGAGTATGTTCTACCGGTGAGTCAAGAGTCGCAGCAGTTATTAACCCCCGCAGCTGTCCTGGCAATATTGCAAGAGGGTAACAACCGCTTTGTCAACAGTATTAAAAATACCCGAAATTTACTCTCCCAGGTTAACGAAACAGTCGAAGGGCAGTTTCCTATTGCTATTATCTTGAGCTGTATTGATTCACGTACTTCAGCTGAATTGGTTTTTGATCAAGGTTTGGGCGATATTTTCAGTGTTAGAGTTGCGGGTAATGTGGTTAATGACGATATTTTGGGCAGTATGGAATATGCGTGTAAGGTCGCTGGTTCTAAGTTAGTTGTGGTTTTGGGGCATACCCATTGTGGCGCTATTAAAGGTGCTTGTGCTGGTGTGGAGTTGGGTAATTTGACTGGGTTGCTGGATAAAATTCAGCCTGCTGTTCAAGCAGTCAAAACAGGAGACTTTGCCAAAAATAGTCTAGTAGATAGCTGTCTAGAAGATAAAGTTGCTGACCGTAATGTAGAAATTATGGTTGAGCAAATCAAGCAAAGAAGCCCGTTATTAAAGGCAATGCAAGTAGCCGGTGACATCGATATTGTTAGTGCTATGTATAATATTGAAACGGGGAAAGTGGAGTTTTAATCGTTTGTTAGTAAAAGTGCTAGTCAGAAAGCGTTTCTCTTATTGACGGCTACTTGATTAAAAGCTTCAACCATAGAGGGATAAAAATGCTTGTCTGATTCATCCCTTATCCGTTGCACGGCATCTTCAATTATCTCTTTGTGCCTTCCATTTGTTTTTTCGCAAAGCTTTTTTGGCTTCTCTTTTCTCTTGCAAGGCAACCAGCTCGATGAGCTCTTGCTCCATGTCGGCAGGTGTTTCCAGGGTTAGTCTACCTAGTAGCCCATCTCTTAATTCGGTCAGTAAGATTTTAGCGACTTTGTCGATGTCAATATTGCCACCGCCGCGTAAGCAACCGCGTTTTTTGCCGATTAACAGGAGTAATTCATAATCCGTTTCAGGCAGTGTTTCGATTTGGTAGCGTTGTTGTAAGCTTTCTGGATAATCGCGTAATAAAAACTCACCAGCAAATGAAGCTATATCGTCATGCTTTAACGCCGTATCTTTAATCGCGCCTGTGGTTGCTAAGCGATAGCCAGTATTAGGGTTTTCTAAGTTTGGCCATAGCATGCCCGGCGTATCGCAGAGAATAATGCCATTTTGTAAATCAATACGTTGTTGTCTTTTGGTTACTGCGGGTTCATTGCCGGTTTTAGCAATGGTACGACCAGCTAGGGCATTAATCGTGGTTGATTTGCCCACGTTTGGAATGCCCATGATTAAAGCGTGTATGACGTTGGTATTTGCTGCTTTGTGCGGCATTAATTTACGGCAGAGGTCGATAATTTGCGCTACGTTTTCCGAGTGTACCGCTGTGGTTGCTAAGGTTTTTACGCCTTGCTCACGTTCTAGGTATGCTTGCCATTCCTGGGTTCTGATAGGATCGGCTAAATCAGCTTTATTGAGTATTTTGATGCACGGTTTATCGGCACGTAATTCAGATAATAAGGGGTTGGCACTGCTAAAGGGGATACGTGCATCCAGTACTTCGATTAATAAATCTATATCGGGCAACGCTTCCTTTATTTCTTTGCCTGCTTTGTGCATGTGCCCTGGATACCATTGAATTTGCATGTGTTTTGTCCGGTTGTGAGCTGGGTAGGGCGGAGTTTGGTCCGCGTGTTGAGAGATGTGTGCATTAGCGGATTGATGTCCGCCCGACCCTTATTTTTTTATATGCAAACCACACTCCTTTTTGGTGGCATCTTCCCACCACCAGCGCCCTGCGCGTTCGTGTTGGTTAGGCAGCACGGCGCGAGTACAAGGCTCACAACCTATGCTAATAAAGCCTTGTTGATGTAGGGCATTAAAAGGGACTTGGTAGGCTTCTATATAATCCCAAATTTGTGCAGAAGTTTGATTCACTAAAGGATTAAACTTTACTAACGGTTGCTCAGCTGTTGAGAAAGCGGGGTCAATTTGGATTTCTGGGATGTTTTGCCGGGTATCTAAACTTTGATCTTTTCGTTGTCCGGTAATCCAAGCATCAACTTGCGCGAGTTTACGTTTTAATGGTTGTACTTTGCGAATAGCGCAGCATTCTTGATGCCCGTCTTGATAAAAGCTAAATAAACCCTTTTCTTTAACAAAGGCTTCTAGTTGAGTATGTTCAGGGCTGAGTAATTCAATAGTAATTTTATAATGCTTTCTGACTTGTTCGATAAACTGGTAAGTTTCTGGGTGTAAACGCCCCGTATCTAAAGAAAATATTTGAATATCTTGACGAATTTTTAAAGCCATATCAATTAACACGACATCTTCCGCACCACTAAATGAAATGGCGACTTGATCATAATTTTCTAGCGCATGTCTGAGAACTTTGCGTGGATTTTTACCTTGTAATTCGTTTTGTATTTGTTCGATGTTGGTCATGAGGGATTGTTCTTTATAGTGGGTGGTAACGCAGGTATTTTAAATACCATGAGCTAGGGCGTGGCTTTAGCTCGCAAATTATATGAATTTCTCTTGTTTTCACACGCTTTTTGGGAGCGAGTAAAACCAAACCCTACAAGTTTTATATTTACTTTTGCGAAAAATATTTACTTAGAAAATCAGCAAATGACAGTGTGTCATTTGCTTCAATTTCTTGTTGTTTGGCATGTGAGTCCAGTGCCATTTGTGTGAATATGTCTGTATCCTCTGCATTGAGTTTTTGCGCACTAAAATTTTGCGCATGTTGTAGCGATAGGGTTTCTGCAAAACGCGCAAACGGCTTGTTTTCTTCTCGCATTTTACTCAGAATCTGTGCTGAAGGTGTTAGGTCGGGGTTGGCAATTAATTTACGTTGCTCTATAAGAGCCTGATTGTAATAATTCTCCGGCTCGTTTTCATCTAAGATGTCGCAGACGGCTTGCATGCTATCTAGTATGTCATTAGCCCAATCTTGCAAACGAATTGGCTGGCCTTCTTTAATGAGTTCAATATTTGGCTTACGGCCTTCATTAGCAACAGTTAGCTGATTAGCATTGTGCATTTTAAAGTCAGCAAGATTCATTTCTGGGCTGTCCTGCATTAAGCAGTTGAGTAATAAAGCTTCAATAAAACGCGCGCGATTTGCATTAATGCCGATCGGATCAAATAAATCTAAATCCAGAGAGCGAATTTCTACATAGCGAACCCCGCGACGTTTGAGCGCTAAGGTTGGCTTTTCACAAGATTCAATAATTTGTTTGGGGCGTACCGTGCTGTAAAACTCATTTTCAATTTGCAGAATATTGCTGTTCAGTTGCTGATATTCTCCTGCTACTTGTATTCCTATCGCTGCATACTCTGGATAAGGTGTATTGATCGCATGAGATAGGCTATCAACATAGCCGGTGAGCGAGTTGTAATCAATATTGAGGTTTGACTGGTTATTGCTTTTATAGCCTATATCACTCATGCGTAATGAGGTCGCATAAGGATGATACAGGGTGCCATTATCAAATTCTTCAAACTGGGCCATCAATTCAGGGCGGCTTTTGAAGAAATTTTTACAGATAGCGGGGGATGCGCCGAACAAATACAGAATAATCCAGCCTTGGCGCTGAAAATTACGGATTAAATGAAAATATCCCGAGGATTTGAATTCACTCAGTGTTTGTTCGGAGCGCTCTAGTTGGTGTAATGCAGGCCAAAGCGCCTCGGGAACAGAGTAATTAAAATGAATGCCGGCAATGGCTTGCATGGTTCTGCCGTACCGATGCGATAAGCCTTTACGATAAACATATTTCATCGTACCGATATTCGATTTGCCATAGCTTGCGATGGGAATACTTTGATCGCCATTAATACCACAAGGCATGCTGGTGGCTAGTAAATGTTCATTATCCAGATTGTCATAGACAAATTGATGGATATTTTCCATAAAGCCTAAGGTTTCATGAATGTCGGTAAACGGTGGGGTAATGAATTCTAATAAAGCTTCAGAATAATCAGTAGTAATATACGGATGAGTCAGTGCCGCACCGAGTTTTTCGGGGTGGGGCGTTTGCGCGATAAAGCCTTGCTCGCTTAGGCGTAGATTTTCTTTTTCTATGCCTTTAAGCCCTTTTTTTAAGAGCGACTGTTGTTTGTTCGCCAATAATAGCTTTAGACGATTGGTGGCTGTTATATTCAAAATGTTAAAAAATCCTGATAAACGCGGGCATGCTTAATTTATAATAATCTTATTATATAACTGTTTCAGGGCTAAGGATAAATATTGTGCAGCAATCAGACTATAAAGGAAGCTCGGAAGTAGAAGTTTTGCAGGCTGTTTTTGGTTATGAAAAATTTCGTGGTCAACAGGCAGCAATTATTGAGCAACTAATACAAGGCAAAAGTGCTGTGGTATTAATGCCTACCGGCGGCGGTAAGTCATTATGCTATCAAATTCCCGCGATAATGCGCGAAGGCGTGGGTATTGTTATTTCACCTTTAATTGCTTTAATGGAAGATCAGGTCAATGCTTTGCATCAACTGGGTGTAAAAGCGGCCTTTTTAAATTCCACATTAAGCTATGATCAAGTACAAAGCATAGAGCAACAGCTACACCGTGGTGAATTAGATTTATTATATGTAGCCCCAGAGCGCTTAACCTCGGAGCGTACATTACAATTATTTAGCCGCTTAAATATTAGTTTATTTGCCATAGATGAGGCGCATTGTGTATCGCAATGGGGGCATGATTTTCGTGCCGATTATTTGCAATTGTCTTTATTGCATGAGCGATTTCCTAGTATCCCACGTATTGCGCTAACTGCAACCGCAGATCAGCGCACGCGTGAAGAGATTATCAGCCGCTTAGATTTAGCAGAGGCAGAATTATTTATCAGTGGCTTTGATCGCCCTAATATTCGTTACAGCATTGTCCTCAAGCAAAACGCCCGCCAGCAATTATTAACTTTTATCAAAGCAGAACATCAAAATGATGCCGGCATTGTTTACTGTTTATCACGTAAAAAAGTCGAAGCCACCGCTGAGTGGCTGCAAGCTAAAGGTTTGGATGCCTTGCCTTATCATGCCGGCTTGTCGCATGAGATACGCAAAAAAAATCAGCATCATTTTTTAATGCATGACAGTGTCATTATTGTTGCAACCGTCGCTTTTGGTATGGGTATAGATAAACCTAATGTGCGTTTTGTTGCGCATTTAGATCTACCTAAGAGTATTGAAGGCTATTATCAAGAAACCGGTCGAGCAGGGCGTGATGGTCTGCCTGCTAATGCCTGGATGGCTTATGGTTTGCAAGATGTTATTACCTTGCGGCAAATGTTGCAAGGTGCTGCTACCGATGAAACACATAAGCGTGTTGAGTTACATAAACTAGATGCCATGCTCGGTTTATGTGAGCAAGTCAGTTGTCGGCGAGAGGTCTTGCTGAATTATTTTGGCGATAGCCAAGAACAGCCTTGTGGTAATTGCGATACCTGCCTAGAACCAGTCGAAACTTGGGATGGTACGCTTGCAGCGCAACAGGCTTTGTCTTGTATTTATCGTACTGAACAGCGCTTTGGTGTGAATTATTTAATTGATGTCTTGTTAGGTAAAGATAATGAGCGCATCAAAAGCTTTGCTCATGATAAACAAAGTACCTTCGGCATTGGCAAAGACGTGCCTGAAAATCAGTGGCGTTCAGTATTTCGCCAGTTAGTGGTGCGTGGTTTAGTTGATGTTGATTTGGAAGGTTATGGCGCGTTAAAGCTAAATAGTAGCTGTCGCCCGGTGTTGCGCGGTGAGGCTTCGATTCGATTGCGTAAAGATTTGGCTCCCGAAAAAGGTAAAAAAACCAAAGTCAGTCGAGGTGATTTTTCTAGGCATAGTGATAATATTTTATGGACAGCCTTGCGTGCTAAGCGCCGTGAATTAGCGGATGCTCAAGATGTGCCGCCGTATGTTATCTTTAATGATGCGACCTTAACTGAAATGGTCGAAAGAGCGCCGTTGAATCACCAGCAGTTTGCCAGTATCTCAGGTGTCGGAGAGCGTAAGTTGGACTTATATGCAGATGATTTTCTTGGTGTTATTAAAGCATTTATTAGTGCACCAGATAATAATACTGAATTGAGTGAGACTGTTGAGGAGACCATTATCTTGTTTAAAGTGGGCTATTCTGTGCAGAAAATTGCTGCTCAGCGGGCATTAAAAGCAACAACAATTTATGCGCATTTGGCACAGGCTATTGAACAAGGCGTGGTTGAGTTAAGCGATGTATTAGATTTAAGCGAACAAGAAATTCAGGGTATTCAAGATGAAATACTTAGCCTACCCGAAGAGCAAGCCAATAGTTTAAAGCCAGTCTATGAGGCTTTAGGTGAAGCTTATGATTATGGCGTGCTGCGCTGTGTTAAAGCGGCTATGCGTATTTAAGTGTTGCTGTTCAGGATTTGCAATAGCAGAAGTATGGTCAATATTGCAAAAGAAAGATCCTGTAAAAGTTTACCCGCGTTGTGTTTTCTCAGAGTAGCCGCTTAGCTTATGGGGTAAAGTTTATTTATCGCAGGTGTCGAAATTTATATGCCTGTTGACCAGGCAGCTGCCTTTCGCGATCCGAACGTGATGATGATAAACCCTGATACCCAGATTGGCTCAGGTGGTTTATTTGCCCAGTTAGCCAGACATGCAAAGGTTAGTTTGCTTTAAATGAGTTTAATAAATTAAGCATTTCCACCTCATCCAAAATAGTGATGCCTAGCTCCTGAGCCTTGCTTAGTTTTGATCCTGCTGCTTCACCAGCAACCACATAATCGGTTTTTTTAGATACGCTACCTGATACTTTTGCACCTAGTGCTTGCAAAGCTTGTTTGGCTTGATTTCTGTCCATCTGTATTAAGGTTCCGGTCAAGACAAAGGTTTTTCCTGCAAGCGGCTGTATCTGTTGTTCTTTGGCTTTTATTTCTGGCCAGTGTATGCCTGATGCTAAAAGAGCTGAAATCACTTCTTGATTATGTTTTTGTCGGAAAAATGTCACGATATGCTGCGCGACAATATCGCCAACATCATCTACTTTCAGCAAGTCCTCTACACTTGCTTTTCGCAAGGCTTCTAGAGTTAGAAAATAGTCAGCCAGATTTTTAGCCGTTGCTTCACCCACTTCGCGAATCCCTAAAGCCAATAAAAATTTGGGAAAAGTGGTGTTTTTACATTGACTAATGGCATCAATTAGCTTGTTGGCTTTTTTTTCTGCCATGCGTTCTAAAGGAATTAATTGTGCAACGGTTAAATTAAATAAATCTGCCGGGTTATCAATGAGTTGTGCATCGACTAATTGTTCCACTACTTTTTCGCCCAAGCCATCAATATTCATCGCTTTGCGTGAGGCAAAATATTTTATCGCTTCTTTGCGTTGCGCGGCACAATATAAGCCTCCAGGGCAACGGGCAATAGCTTCATCTTCAATACGTTCTATTTCTGAAGCACAGATTGGGCAAGTCGTTGGAAATATAATTTCTTTGCTGTTTTGGTGTGTATCCGGTAGCGCGCGGACAATTTGCGGAATGACATCTGCGGCTCTTCTGATAACCACGGTGTTACCAATTTTTAGGTGCAAACGTTTAATTTCGTCGGCATTATGCAAGCTAGCGCGACTAACGGTAACACCGCCAACAAAGACAGGCTGTAAAATAGCGACAGGAGTGATTGCCCCGGTTCTGCCTACTTGAAACTCTACGTCGAGCAAACGCGTTTGTTCTTCTTGCGCCGGAAATTTATGTGCGGTAGCCCAGCGTGGTGAGCGCGCAATAAATCCCAGTTGTTCTTGCAGTTCAATATCGTCAACTTTATACACGATCCCATCAATTTCGTAGGGCAATGTTGGACGTTTTTGCAAGAGTCGCGTATAGGCTTCAAAACAGCCTTGCGCACCTGTTTCCAGGGTTACTTCCGTAGTTAGCGGTAAGCCCCAAGCTTTAAGTTGTTGTAAGCGTTGATAGTGGCTATTGGCTAAGCAACCATTTTTTATAATGCCTAGGCCATAGCTATAAAATGCCAGGGGTCTTTGCGCAGTGATATTGGAGTCAAGTTGACGTAAACTGCCAGCGGCAGCATTACGTGGGTTAACAAAACTTTTTGCTTCTTTAGCAATGGCGTGTTGATTAAAGGCATGAAATGCAGCAATCGGCATCACCACTTCACCGCGCACTTCTAAGCGCTCTGGAATATTATCGCCTTTTAAGATGTGTGGGATATTTTTAATAGTTTTAACATTATAAGTAACGTCTTCACCTATTGCACCATCGCCACGAGTGGCAGCTCTGGTGAGTTTACCTTGCTCATATAAAAGACTAATAGCGAGGCCATCGAGCTTAGGTTCTACGCAAAAAGAAAGGGTTTGGGCGTTTTTTAGTTGCTTTTGAATGCGTTCAACAAATTCTGCTAATTCTTCTTCTGAATAGACATTACCTAAGGACAGCATAGGTAATTCATGGGCTACTTTGCTGAAGTTTTCTAATACTGGCCCGCCGATTGACTGGCTGGGTGAGTCGGGCGTAGCGTATTCGGGGTATTTTTCCTCTAGCTCACGTAGTCTTTTGAGTTGTCGGTCGTATTCGGCATCAGTGATAGTTGGCGCATCTAAAGTGTAGTAATTGAGATTATGTGTTTGGATTTGTTGACGTAATAGGGATATTTTTTGTGCGATTGACTGGTTCATTTGATAAATAGTTGCGTTTTTTTTTCAGAAACTGCTAACCTTAGGCCTATTGATTTTTAATTGTTGAGAAAATATCTTGGAAGAAGACTTAACAACCGATTTGCTGGTCTTACAGAGTCATTTGGATGCCATGTTAGAGCGTGTGCACTCTAATAATACCACGCTGCGGCGTTTTCAACTGTTTGAGAGGGGCTTACTTGATCTTAATTCTTTAGCGGAAATGGTCGAATATGTTTTAAATGCCCAAGATTTTTTTGATCTCGATTATATTGGTTTTTGCTTGATAGATGCAAAGGATGAGCTGAAAAAGTTTTTACAAGAAGATGGTTTTGAATTAAAGGAAAATCCACAACTCATTTTTTTAGATGATAATGAAGCTTTGCAAGCCACTTTCGGTGGCTCGAATAGCCCTTATTTAGGCAAATTTAAAAGTCCTAAGTGTGCTCGCTTTTTTGCTGTTAATAGCCAGCCGCCAGAGAGTGTGGCCATTATCCCATTGGTGCGTCGTGGCCAATGTTTGGGCGCATTAAGCATGGGTAGTTTAATGGCGGCACGCTTTACCGACACTATGGCGACAGACTTTATTGAGCATATGACTTCTGTTGTTAGTGTTTGTCTGGAAAATCATTTAAATTATGAAATGATGAAACGGACAAGTTTAATTGATACTTTAACGGGGGTTAATAACCGCCGTTTTCTTGAACAGCGCTTAGGTGAAGAGATTGACCGTGTGCAGCGTAGTTCCGAGCCATTATCTTGTTTCTTTTTGGATGTGGATTTTTTTAAGCAAGTCAATGATACCTACGGACATCAAGCAGGAGATCAGGTTTTAGTTGCCGTGGCTAATGTGATACGTGAACAATTACGTAGTAATGATGTCTTGGCGCGTTATGGTGGCGAGGAATTTGTGGCTTTATTGGTTAATATTGATGAGGCAATGGCATTAGATATTGCTGAAAGAATCAGAAAAAAAATTAAAGCATTGGTCATAGAAACGCAAAATGAAGTTGTTTCTGTAACAATTTCTATTGGTAGTTCAACTTATAAACCAGCTAAGAGATCAGCTTTAAGTTCGGCTGAAATAGGTGCTGATTTAATTCATAAAGCTGACGAGGCTCTGTATAAGGCAAAAAATAGCGGTAGGGATAAGGTTATTTCTGCTGGGGTAATATCGGATCATTTGGCTTTGGCTAATTTATTTAAACAGATATAGATGATGCTGTTGCGATTTATGGTCGCTTTTTGTGTTGTTTGAGTAAGTTTGTCATATTGCCGGTATATGATTACATGGTAATATGATTTATCTTGTTTATCATTATTAAAATTTTGGAGTTCCGCATGATTCAACAAATGGTCAGGCATCATAATATCCTTTCCATCGTTGGCAATATTATTACTGTCAGTGTTGCTAATAAGGAAGCAAGCACCAATGCGGTAACGCGGTTTGGTGATTTGGCGATAGTCGAAGATGAATTTAGTACTTCGGTTGCTCAGGTCATTAAAATTGACCGAGATGAAATTGCTTTGCAAGTATTTTCCGGTACCCAAGGTGTGTCTAATGCTGCCTCGATTCGTTTTTTAGGGACAGCCATGAAGGTCACTTATTCAGCGGATATTTTGGGTCGAATATTTAATAGCATGGGCGAGCCGATGGATGGCGGATCTAAGTTGGAGCATGACCCAAAAATAGCTATCGATGGCCCTTCTGTTAATCCCGTAAAGCGTATTCTTGCCTCTAAAATGATTCGTACCAATGTGCCCATGATTGATGTGTTCAATTGTTTGGTCGAGAGTCAAAAAATCCCCATTTTTTCTGTTTCTGGAGAGCCTTATAATGCGTTCTTGGCGCGTATTGGTATTCAGGCCGATGCTGATATTGTGGTGTTTGCCGGTTTAGGTTTGATCTTTGATGATTTTCATTATTTTCAGGCGCAATTTGAAGGCGCAGGTGTATTTGCACGAACGGTTATGTTTTGTAATCTCGCCTCAGATCCCATTGTGGAACGATTATTGGTGTTAGATATGGCTTTGGCTGTGGCTGAGCGTTTTGCCGTTGAAGAAAGTAAGCGCGTTTTGGTTTTAGCAACCGATATGACAGCTTACGCAGATGCCATGAAAGAGGTCGGTATTTCCATGGAGCGCGTTCCCGCAAACCGAGGTTATATGGGCGATTTATACTCGCAATTGGCACGACGTTATGAAAAAGCCTGTGATTACGATGGCGCTGGTTCGGTGACTATTTTATCGGTAACGACTATGCCAGGTGGCGACGTTACGCATGCTGTGCCAGATAATACCGGGTATATTACCGAAGGCCAGTTTTATTTACATGATCATATGCTCGATCCTTTCGGCTCTTTATCGAGGTTAAAACAGCATGTCATTGGTAGCAGTACCCGAGAAGATCATGCGCAAGTTATGAATACCATGATTCGTTTTTATTCCGGTGCGGTAGAAGCAGAACAAAAACAAGCGATGGCATTTGATTTGTCCCTATTCGATGAAAAACAAATAAAATTCGGGGGGCTATTTAGAGAACGATTTATGCGTCTCGATGTGTCTATTCCTCTGGAACAGGCTTTAGATTTATGTTGGCAAACTTTGGCTGAGTGCTTTAACGAAAGTGAATTATTAATGAAGCAAGTTTTAGTCGATAAATATTTTCCTGCAATAAAGAATTCTAATGGCTAGGTTAGCGTACAGTAAGTCCTCTTTAAGTAAAATAGGCGCACAATTAAAGCGTTATAAGAAGTTTTTGCCGTCTTTAGATTTGAAGCGTCAACAATTAGCGGCTGAACGTAAAAAAGCGCAATTACGCTTACAGCAGACAGAGCTGGACATAGCGCAATGTTATCAGCAAACTGCGGCTATGTTACCTATGCTAGCGGATAAAAGCATTCATATGACGGATCTGGTTAAATTAACGCAAGTTGAGATAGGTGAAGAAAATATAGTCGGTGTGTATGTGCCGATATTGGATAAAATGGTTATTGAGGTACGGCCTTATTCACTTTTTACGGAACCGCATTGGGTGGATCAGTTGGTTGTTCAGTTAAAAGTTATGATGGAGTTAAAAATTCGTCAGCAAATTGATACGCAACGTGTGGAAATCTTAGGCCAAGCACTGAAAAAAGTCACGCAACGGGTTAACTTATTCGATAAAGTGCTCATCCCCCAAGCGCAGCAAGATATGCGTAAAATTCGTATCTATCTCTCTGATATGGATACGGCTGGGGTTGTACGTGCTAAAAGTACCAAACAAAAACGTCTTAGAGAGGCAAGTTAATGGCTATTGTAGCGCTTAAAAAAGTAACTCTCTGCGGGTTAATTGCTGATAAAGCAAAGGTTTTAGATAAGCTGCAAAGCCTAGGTGGCACGCATCTTATTCCATTAGCAGGTGAGATAAAAAAATCTGATAACGCACCGGTGCATAATATTGAAGAAGCACTGACAGCGCTAAAATATTTGCAGCAATGCCCTAAAAAACGCCACCAAGTGACTCAGTCTCAAGGTTTTGAATTTGCAGCCGTTGTTCAAGAGGTCATGCACCTGAAAAATAATTTGCTTGATTTATTAGATCAACGCGAATTTTTGCAGCAACGTATTAAAGAGGTTGCCTTATGGGGGGATTTTTCACTTGCTGAAGAGGGACAATTACAGAGCTATAAACTTTGGTTTTATATCGTACCGAAACGCTTAATGAAAATTGTGCGTCAATCGGATCTTGTGTGGGAAATCGTTAATCAGACCAATACCGATGCCTATGTGGTCGTTATAGCTAAAGATGAGCCCGCAAGTAAAGATATGCCCGTGCCTAGAACGCATGTCGGCAGTTTATCTTTGTCGCAGTTACATAAAGATTTAGATGATACTGAATTGGCAATAGAAGATGCTTATGCCAAACGTGAATATTTAACACGCTGGATGTCTTTAATTATGCTTAATTTAGCGGCTTATGAAAATCAGTCCGCTTTAGATGGCGCACATTTACTCACGCGAGATGAGCCGGATGTGTTTGTGGTGCAAGGTTGGATTGCCTCAGATGATTTGCCACGAATAGATAATTTTTCCCAGTTTCATCGCTTGGCTTTGTTAATTGAAGAGCCTGATGGCGTAGAACAGCCGCCGACTTTATTAAAAAACACCACCACCTTCGCGGGTGGCGAAGAGGTGGTTAAGTTTTATCAAACGCCCAATTATTACAGTTGGGATCCGTCGATTGTGGTGTTCTTTTCTTTTGCCTTATTTTTTGCCATGATCCTCTCTGATGCAGGTTATGCCGCCTTGTTTATGGCGGTTTTAGCGCTTAAATGGCAGAAAATGGGACGCACAACGCAAGGATTACGTTTTAGGATGTTACTCCTAGTTACTTTGATTTTTTCTGTCCTATGGGGAATGATGGTGGGTAGTTATTTTGGTTTTGAGCCAGCTCCTGAGCAATTACTGGGCAAATTACATAGCTTAGATATGAATGATTTTGACGCGATGATGCGTCTCTCTATTTGTGTCGGTGTCGTGCATATTGCTTTGGCAAACCTGGTGCAAGCCTATCAACTCAGACATAAAACAGAGCGCTTTGCAGCCTTAGGCTGGGTTTTATTTGTCGTCGGTGGCTTTGTCTTGTGGTTGGCGCAATCTAGTGAGCAAGTTATTTTAGAACAAACGGCTTACGGGCTTTTAGGAACAGCAGTATTCTGTTTGTTATTATTCAGTGGTGAACGTAAGATCCAGAAGCCACTGGATATACTTTTGCGTTTATTTGATGGAATCAAGAGTTTAACCAGTATCACCAAAATATTTGGTGATGTTTTAAGTTATATGCGTTTATTTGCGCTTGGTTTGGCCAGTGCATCTTTGGCCATTACCTTTAATCAACTCGCTGAGCAGGTTTATCACGCAATGCCAGGGATGGGTTTATTATTCAGTATTCTGATTTTGCTTATCGGCCATACGCTGAATATTATGTTAGGCATTATGAGCGGTGTGGTGCATGGTTTACGTTTAAATTTCATTGAATTTTATAATTGGAGTGTCTCTGATGAGGGCTATCCGTTTAACGCATTTTCTAAAAAAGAGGGTTATTAATGAGTGATTTTACTGTTGTTTTGGGTTGGATAGGCTTATATGCACCGATGGCTTTAGGTGCAATAGGCAGTATTATTGGTTGTGCCACAGCGGGACAGGCAGCGATTGGCGCGATGCTGGATACAGAGAGTGGTTATGGCCGTTATGTCGGGGTCTCTGCTATGCCTTCGTCTCAGGTTATTTACGGTATTGTGGTTATGTTTACCTTAAATAGACCCGTCACCGCTGAAGTAGCGCCGGGCTTATTCGCTATTGGTGTGTTGGCTGGGTTAGCTTTAATGATGAGTGCTATTTATCAAGGTCAATGCTGTGCATCAGCCATTCATGCAACCAAATCAAAGCCTGAAATTTTTGGTTTATCGATTGCTCCGGCTGCCATTGTTGAAGGTTTTGCGGTATTTGCCTTTATTTTTGCTTTGGTTATTAGTGCCAACCTTCCTCAGACTGTCGCATAAGGATAATCAGGTATGAGTGAGCAAAATACAGAAGTCACCTCATCGGGTGTAGAAAATTTAATCCAGCGTTTACGTGATCAAGGTGTTGCCGCCGGACAAGAGCGGGCGGAAAGCATTGTTTTAGACGCACAGAAACGCGCAGAATGGATTATTGAAGAGGCCGAATTAGAAGCACAACAATTGTTAGATAAGGCAAAAAAGCAAAGTGATGCGTTACGTGCCGCAGGCGAAGATGCTTTAAAGCTGGCAACCAGAGACGCCTTATTAAAGCTACGCGATACCTTGTTAGGTAGCTTTAGTAAAGAGGTCAAACGGGTTGTTGGGCAAAAAATGGCACAAGATACTTTTTTAGAGCGTCTTATCTTGCAACTAGCCGGTAAAGTGCGTGAACAGCTAGATTTAGACAGCAAAGAGAATATTAGTATTTTCTTGCCTAATAATGCAGTCGGCGTTGATGAATTAAAGAGTAACCCAGAAGAAATGAAGGTCGGTACTTTAACGCATTATACCGCCTCTATTGCGGCTGATATGCTGCGTGAGGGCGTTTCGATAGAGGTTTCAGGGGACGTCAGCAAAGGGTTATCGGTACGTTTACAGGATGATGACATGGTCATTGATTTTAGTGATGAAACAATTTCCGCTCTATTGCTTGAGCATTTACAGCCTAGATTTAGAACGCTCTTACAAGGTATTGTGAAGTGAAACAAAAAACGGCTTATACGATGTTAATGGCGAGTTTGCCGCCGCATCCTATGTCTTTGTGGGATTGTTTTAAACATAAGCCAGTAACCCGTTTGCGCTTAGAGCGCCAGTTAAAATTATTAACTGAGCAGGACAGTCAGCAATTAGCCGCCATAGAAAGTATTTTACACTGGGCAAAAATGCAAGACCTTAATAGTGATGCCGAGATTGCTATTGAAGCTAAGCGTGTTATCAAATCTATTCATAATCCCTTATTGCAACAAGCTATTATCTGGCGTTTAGAATTACGTATTATTGTGACCGCAATTAGACGACGCAAATTAAATCGCCCGCCACCCGATAAACATGAGCATTGGGGATATGGTCAAGTTCTGCCCCTGATTCGCAATAATTGGCAGTTAGATGATTTTGGTTTAAGCCATCGCTTTCCTTGGGTCACTAAAGCACAAGCCTTATTTGTCGCCAATGAAAGTGTTGAATTGGAAAAGTTGTTGTTAAATTTGAGCTGGCAGCATTATGCACAGTTAGGCCAAGCCCATTATTTTGATTTTGAAGCGGTTGTTCTTTATGTATTGCGCTGGGATATAGTCAATCGATGGAGCCAATGTGATGAGCAAGCAGCCATGCTTCAATTTGAAGCATTAGTCAATCATGGCTTAGGTGATTTTTTACAAACAGCCTAATTAATTAGAGGTTTTGAAAGTTAAATGAATAACACAACGAACGCAAGTGCAAAGGTTGTCTCCGTCCAAGATAGCTTGGTATCGATAGAGACATTACCGGGAAGTAAACAACCTTTAACTAAAAATGAAGTCGTATATATTTTACCAACACGCAGTGACACCAAATACCAAGAGCGCTTAAAAGCCGAGATTTTGCGTATTAATGGCTCGGTAGCCGATGCTCAGGTTTATGAAAGTACTGCTGGCGTTGCCGTCGGCGATTTAGTTGAGCAAAGCGCGGAAATGCTTTCTGTTGAGCTAGGCCCGGGGTTATTAGGTCAGGTTTATGATGGCTTGCAAAATCCATTGGATAAATTAGCCAGTGAATTTGGTTATTTTCTGCCTAGAGGCGTTGATTTTCCTGCTTTGGATAATAATACCAAATGGGCTTTTACACCCATTGTGCAAACGGGCGCAGTATTACGCGCTAGTGCAGTGATAGGTACGGTGCCAGAAAGAGGGTATACGCACAAAATCATGGTGCCTTTTGATCTTCAAGAAGAAGTCGTCGTTACTTGGATTCAAGAAGGCAGTGTTACCGTTGATGAGCCTGTGGCTAAAATCAAACTGGCATCAGGCAAAGAAACAACGCTCACTTTAAAGCAGCGTTGGCCAGTACGTAAAGCCCTGCCAAAAATGTTATTAAAGCAAAATATTGCCCAGCGTATTTACCCGCACGAGCCTTTAGTTACCCATTTGCGTCTTATTGATAGTTTTTTTCCCATTGCTAAAGGAGGCATGGGCTGTATTCCCGGGCCTTTTGGCGCCGGAAAAACCGTATTACAAAATTTAATTTCGCGTAATTCCGATGTCGATATCGTGATTGTGGTCGCTTGTGGCGAACGTGCTGGCGAAGTGGTAGAAACCATTACCGAATTCCCTAAGCTCAAAGATGCTAAAGGCGATACCTTAATGGATCGCACCGTGATTATTTGCAATACCTCGTCTATGCCCGTTGCTGCGCGTGAAGCCTCAATTTATACCGGCATTACCCTAGGCGAGTACTACCGCCAGATGGGTTTGAATGTTTTGATTATCGCCGATTCAACCTCGCGCTGGGCACAGGCCATGCGTGAAACCTCGGGTAGATTAGAAGAAATCCCCGGTGAAGAAGCCTTTCCCGCCTATTTAGATTCCGCCATTAAAGGCATTTATGAGCGTGCCGGAGTGATTAAAACGGCTGATCAGAGTGAAGGGACTTTGACTATGATCGGTACGGTATCACCCGCAGGCGGCAACTTTGAAGAACCCGTAACGCAATCAACCCTAGGCACAGTAAAGACCTTTTTAGGTTTAAGTGCAGACCGCGCTTATAAACGTTTTTATCCCGCTGTTGACCCTTTATTATCATGGTCGCGTTATTTAAAACAATTACAGCCTTGGTTTACCGAAAATTTATCGCAATCCTGGGTGGACAACGTGCAGCAATTATTAAAGTTGTTACGCAAAGGCGATGAAATATCACAAATGATCCAAGTGACAGGCGAGGAGGGTGTGACTAATGAGGATTATATTATTTTCCAGCAGGCCTTGTTTTTAGATATGGTTTATTTACAACAAGATGCGTTTGATCCAGTTGATTTAGCCGTTCCCCTGAAAAGACAGCAGGAAAGTTTAAATACCATTGTTAAGTTAGTGAATACTCATTATCACTTTACTGACAAAGATGCCGCCCGCGATTATTTCACCAAACTGACAGGCCTATTTAAAAATCTCAATTATTCCCCCAGTGATTCAAATGAATACAAAGATTACAGTGCCAAAATAGAAGCGTTAAGAGTTTCTGTTATGCAAGACAAGAGCTAAAGCAATACAAAATCTCACGACTTAAAACAACGACGGCTTGTCCGCCTTGCGCAGACAAGCAACCTGCACTGCCAAGATGAAGCCGTTATTGCATATATATTCCTAAGCCATTCATAAGTTGAGCCCTTGAGCAGGCGGATCTGCAAGCTGATAGCATGCCGTTTGTTTATTTCATATTATCAGTGATTGCCCAGATGTTGGTGCAAAACGCCCCTGTAAATACAGCCGTGGACATGCGCGGACTTAAAACTCCAGCGCTACTGGCGGCCAAGCCTGAACTGACGCGCTAGCTGCTGGCCGACATCATCGGTAAAGACATCCGTCTGACTATTCCTCTCCTTAGCATTTTTTTGTTATGGGAGATAAGGCTATAAATCATGCTAAAATAGCGAAAACTTGAATCTGGTTCGATTTCGCGAATCGGATTTTTTTGTATTTAGCCTAAGCGGAAAAAAGCGTGTATACAATTTCTAAGCAATTTAGTTTCAGTGCTAGCCATATTATTGAGGGCTTACCCGAAGGACATCCTTGTAGTCGTTTGCATGGCCATAATTATGTGGTCGAGCTGACTTTGGCGGCTGAGGAGTTAAATGCAACGGGGTTTGTTGTTGATTACAATGAGCTGAGCGGTTTTAAAAAAATTATTGATGATACTTTAGATCATCGCCATTTAAATGATGTTTTGAGTGGCTTTACTACAGCAGAAGCCATTGCTAAATATCTTTATGATTATGCTAAAGCTATGTGGCCTGAAGTCGTTTCAGTGAGTGTCAGTGAAACACCTAAAACCAATGCGGTTTATCGACCTTAAAATAATAACAATAATAAATCTATGCAGAGTAACTTTTCCAACTTACAGTTCTTAAAAGATAGCTTACAGCGTATTTTGCCTAATTCACAAGCCGTTGCTTTAGCGATTATTCTAATCGTTGGGTTTCTGTTAGTTACCTCATTGTCGAATGTATTAATGCCGGTTTTTATCGCTATTGTATTCGCCTATTTATTAGAGGGTTTAGTGAGAAAATTAGAGTATAAATTAAAACGCCTGCCGTCTGTATTGATTGTCTTTTCGGCTTTTATGGGCGCGTTTAGTTATTTATTATTTGGTTTGATGCCGATGGTATATCAGCAATTAAAGCAATTATTACAACACACCCCTGAAATTATTAAGAGCTCACAGGCTGAAATTTTAAAACTCCCAGAAGCTTATCCGCAATTTATATCAGCAAATAAATTGCGAGAGTTAATGCTTGCTATTCAGCAAGAGGCAATAAACTATGGTCAGGATTTATTAAGTCTTTCCGCCTCATCGGTTGTCGGCATTATTAGCGCTCTGGTTTATCTAATCCTTGTTCCTGTTTTGATTTTATTTTGCCTGAAAGATAAAGAAATTTTATTGACCTGGTTTGCTCAATTTATGCCGAGAGATCGACTGCTATCGCTTAATGTCTGGAATGAAGTGGATATGCAGTTAGGTAACTATATTCGCGGCAAATTTGTTGAGGTTATCATTTTGGGTTTTGCTAGTTATATGACCTTTTCTGCATTAGGCCTAAACTATGCGATGTTGCTTTCGGTGTTTATGGGCTTATCCGTTATTATTCCCTATGTGGGTGCAACCTTAGTGACCTTTCCGGTATTAGGAGTGGCATTTTTTCAATGGGGCATGAGTGGCGATGAGTTTATGTATATTGTTATTGCTTATTCAATCATTCAAGCCATTGACGGCGTGGTTTTAGTGCCTTTACTTTTTTCTGAAGCGGTTAATTTGCACCCTGTCGCTATTATTGTCGCGATTTTATTTTTTGGTGGCTTATGGGGCTTTTGGGGGGTGTTTTTTGCCATTCCTTTGGCAACATTGGTTAAAGCCGTCACTTCAGCTTGGCCGCGCCTAGATGATAAAATGCATACTTTTGATATGTAAGCACTATGAAAAATACTCAGCGACTATTACAAGTCATGCAGCAATTAAGAGATCCTGAATCTGGCTGTGCATGGGATAGAAAACAAGATTTCACCAGTCTTATTCCTTATACGCTAGAAGAAGCCTACGAAGTTGTTGATGCCATTGAGCGCGGTGATATGCAGGATTTACAAGGTGAATTAGGGGATTTATTGTTTCAGGTCGTGTTTCACTCGCAACTAGCCCAAGAGCAAGGCTTGTTTGATTTTGAGCAAGTAGCTGAATGTATAGCTGATAAATTAATTCGCCGTCATCCACATGTTTTTTCTGATGTGGTCTATGCTAATGAAGCCGAACAAAAGCAAGCTTGGGAAACCTTAAAAGCGGCCGAACGAGCAGAAAAAGAAGCTGAAAATCATACCATTTTGTCGGGTGTAGCTAAGAATTTACCAGCATTAGTACAGTGCAAGAAAATACAAGATAGAGCGGCTAATCATGGTTTTGACTGGACCGAAGTTGAACCTGTTTATGCCAAAGTATTAGAAGAATTAGACGAAGTCAAAGAGGCGTGGCAGTCGGGTGATCAAATTCATATCGAAGAAGAGATTGGGGATTTATTATTGGTCGCGGTTAATCTGGCGCGGCATATGAAGGTAGATCCTGAGCAAGCCTTAAAAAAAAGCACGCAGAAATTTACTAAACGTTTTGAATATATTGAGCAGAAACTAGCACAATCAGGACGTGAAGTTAAACAATGTCAATTATCGGAGTTAGATGCTTTATGGAATGAAGCAAAAATTGCATTTAAAAAAATACAAAACAACCCTATTTAAAATAAAGAGACAGGAAATAATGACAACATTTAACAACGTTACTGTAGTAAAAAAAGCGAATATTTATTTTGCTGGTCAAGTGAGCAGCCGCACGGTGCAGTTTGCTGATGGATCCACAAAAACACTGGGCTTGATGTTGCCGGGTGAATATAGCTTTGCTACAGAAGCGCAAGAAATTATGGAAATCATGGCAGGTGATTTAGATATTTTATTACCAGGCAATGATCAATGGCTGACGATTAAAGCAGGCGAATCCTTTGAAGTGCCAGCAAACTCAAAGTTTGATCTTAAAGTTAAAACGCCAACGGATTATTGTTGTTCGTATCTGAAATAATAGCCATGAATGAACAACGATTTATCAGTATAGAAATAAAAATTGCTTATCAGGAAGATACCATCGCGCAATTAAATGATATTGTTTGTGAGCAACAAAATCAGATTGATGCGTTAGAGCGTCTTACCCAGCAATTGCTAGGGCGCGTTAGGGATTTATCAGATACGGCAGCACAATCAGGTGGTGCATTGTCGGCGGCTGATGAAAGGCCGCCGCATTATTAAATAACCTGAGTTCGGGATAAGAAAATCCCTTTAATATCTAGTTGTTACAGTTATATTTATGTATTTTTGTCTAAAAATACAAATAATCTTGGATTTTTAAGTCGCCTTTTAAGGGGGTATCTGCATGATTTGGCTAGGAAAATCATGGAAATATAAAAATCCCCTTTAAAATCAATAACTATTATCCCGAACTCAGGTTAAATAGCTTTGTAGATTTTGGCTTTAGCCGGCTAATGCCAATCTCTTTCAGAGACAAACCGGATAGAATCAGTTTTCAATTGTCTGTAGAAACCACTCCTAGGCAAGGACATTAACTCTCGCCAGCAGGCGAAGTATTTTCTTTTTTATCTCAGTGTTTAGATTTGTTTTTCCAATTTGCCCATGGATCAGTACCTTTATCGGAGCTATGTTTTGTCCCCTGATTGCGTTCAGCTGATTTAGCTTCGCGTTTTACGCGTAACCGCTCAGCGTCTTCTAAACTTAACTGTGCTGGCTCACCTCGGGATTGGCCTTCTGGAATGATTCTATCCCTAGGAGGCAAGGAAAACTGTTCGGAAGACGCTCTAGGTAAGTTTTTAAATTCGTATAAATAGAAAACTTCAATTTTTTCACGTGCCCAATCGGTTTTTTTTAGGAACTTAACACTAGACTCGATGCTTGGGTTGGTCTTAAAACAATTAATATTCAAATAGGCAAAGAGAATCTCAAAACCATAATGATCCACTATTTCAAGCAATAAATGCTCCAATCCAACACCATGGAGTGGGTTGTTTTTGTAATTGATCTCATTGTTCATGCTAATATCCGCTCGAAATAACTAAGTAAATAGTTGCATTATACCTAGTTATTGCCACATTTCCTTTTGATGTAACCAAGTGAGTCGGCATTTATTTCAATAAACTCATCTATCAAGATCATCAAGTGTGGTTTTCTCTTTATTCTAAACTTCGGTGGTGTAGGTCGGGTTAGATTTTTTCGTAACCCGACTCATTGCGTGATTAATGGCGGCTTAGCGGTAGTGCTGCTCAGCCGAGCTACAGATCTTTAGCCTAGCAAATCATCCAAGTACTTCTCAGCATCTAGCGCAGCCATACAGCCTGCGCCAGCCGAGGTAATCGCTTGTTTATAAACAGAATCCATGACATCACCGGCAGCAAATACACCGGGGATATTGGTTGCCGTAGCATTGCCTTCAATACCGCTTTTTACAGTGATATAACCATGATCACTCATGTTTAACTGACCTTTGAATATTTCGGTATTCGGACGATGCCCGATGGCGATAAAGACACCGTGGACATCGATATCTTGAGTGGAGTCATCGAGTGTGCTTTTGATGCGCATGCCGGTAACGCCCATATCATCGCCTAGAACTTCTTCTAAGGTGCTATTCCATAGGATTTCGACATTGCCGTTTGCAGCTTTTTCGATCAATTTATCGGCAAGGATTTTTTCTGAACGGAATTTATCGCGGCGATGAATGACGGTGACTTTAGAGGCGATATTGGCTAGGTATAAAGCTTCTTCAACAGCGGTATTGCCACCACCAATCACGGCAACCGGTTTGTTGCGATAGAAGAATCCGTCACAGGTTGCGCAGGCAGAAACGCCTTTACCGGCAAAGGCTTCTTCTGAGTCTAAGCCCAGATACATGGCTGATGCACCGGTAGCGATAATCAGGGCATCACAGGTGTAATTGCCTACATCACCTTTTAATTTGATCGGTTTTGCGTTTAGATCTGCGGTGTGAATATGGTCAAAAATAATTTCGGTTTCAAAACGTTCGGCATGTTTACGCATTCTTTCCATTAGTTCTGGCCCTTGCACGCCTTGATCATCACCTGGCCAGTTGTCTACGTCTGTTGTGGTGGTTAATTGTCCACCTTGCTGTAGACCTGTGACTATCACAGGGTTCAGGTTGGCGCGTGCTGCGTAAACCGCAGCGGTATAACCGGCAGGACCAGAACCTAAAATTAATAGACGACAGTGTTTTGCTTCGCTCATGAGTAGTTTCCTTAAAATGATTGGGTGTTGGTGGTTAATGGGTATTTATTCAAATTTTCTCTAGAAATTTTTTGTAGGGCGCGGCTTTAGCACGCTAATATGCAACAGGCGGGCAAGCGGCACCCTGTATTTATTTTTTAGCATTATGCGTGCAATTAGGATTTTCGTAAAGCCTCGGGCGCGCGAGTTCGTTTGGAATTCCACCAGTTTTTACCGTCGTTAATGACTAAGTACAAAGAGGGAATTAACACTAAAGTAATAAGTGTAGCAAAGAGAATCCCAAAGCCAATGGAGATTGCCATCGGGATTAACATGCGCGCTTGTCGTGAGGTTTCTAAAATCATCGGCATTAAGCCACCAAACGTGGTTAAGGTGGTTAAAATAATAGGGCGGAAACGTTGGGTTGCGGCAGCTTTTATGATTTCTTTGGCTGTTAAGTGTTGATGATGTTCTAAATCAACGGCTTGACTAATTAAGACCAGCGAATCATTGACCACAATACCGGATAAAGCAACGATCCCAAGTAGGCTTAAGATGCTTAGACTATAACCCATGAGTAAATGCCCGAAAATGGCACCAATAATGCCAAAGGGAATACTGACAATGACAATCAATGGTAATGCATAGCTTTTAAACGGAATGGCGAGCATGGCGTAAATCACGAGTATGGCAAAGATGAAACTGAGCTTTAAGCTGCCTATGCTTTCGGCCATATCGGCTTGTCGTCCTTGAAAACTATATTGTAAACCGGGAAATTGCTGCACTAAATCGGGCAGAGTGCTTTCTTTTAAATCATTCACAATGTCTCCCGCCTGACTTCTGGGCGTGACATTGGCGGTGATTTGGACATTACGCCGGCCATCGCGGCGTTTAATTTCGGTAAAGGCGCGGCCACGATCTATTTGCACAATTTCATGTAAAGGAATGGCGCGACCTTGATCTGTCCAGATTAAGAAATCATGCAAATCTTGTCCAGATGCCCGTTCGCTTTCAGGCAAACGTACCATGACTTTTATTTCATTACGTCCGCGTTGTTGGCGTAAAACTTCGGAACCGTAAAAGGCATTACGTACTTGACGGGCGACCGAGAGTGGGCTTAAGCCGAGACTTTCACCTTCTGGCAGTAAAGAAAAATCTAATTGCTGTTTGCCGAGGCTCATGCCATTAGTCACATCTTTGGCAATTGGATAGGCGGCGAGCGCTTCGGCCATTTTTATGCTGGCTTGTTCTAAAACAGCAATGTCACGATGGGTTAATTCTATAGTAATGCCTGAGCCTGATCCTGGGCCGCCAGAGTCAGATTCAAAAATAAGACTTTCTATACCGATGAGTTCGCCGGTTTGGGTACGCCAGCGTTCAGTGAAGCCATCCGTGCTCATGATTTCATTACGGATTTCTGGAGGCGCTAAATAGGCGCGAATAACCGCTTTATGACTGCCGCTTTTACCAACTTCTGCAAAAATTCCACGGATTAGTTGATCGCCGCGTTCAATTTTATCCGTGCTGATACGCGCTGATTTGACTATATGATCAACAATAGCTTGAGTTTTTTCTATGGGTGTACCGTAGGGTAAGGTTAAAGTGGCGCGCGCGTAATCAGATTCGGTTTTGGGGAACATGGACATGCCCATACGGCCGCTGAGCGCAAAGGCAAGTGTCGCTGCCAGGATTGAAAACGCGATAATGACAGTCAGGTAACGATGAGTCAGGGTCAGCTCAAGAAAATCGCCATAGCGGTGTTCAACCCAATGGCGAAAAGCGTGGCTAAACTGCTGTTGTTGTTCATGTAGCCAGCGAAAAAAACCGGATTTAAGTTCGCCACCTATATGCCCTAAATGCTGGGGTAAAACGAATAAACTTTCGATCAGTGAGAGTAAAAAGACCACAATAACGACGGTGGGGATCATAAAGAAAATTTTCCCCATCTCGCCCGGCATAAAAAACAAGGGCATAAAGGTCGCTATATTGGTCAAAATACTAAAGGTGACGGGGGCCGCCATTTCTTGTGCACCTTTGACTGCGGCAGTGAGCGCCGGATAGCCTTGTTGTCGATAATGATAGACGTTTTCGCCAATGATAATGGCGTCATCGACGACAATCCCTAAGGCGATAATAAAGGCGAATAGCGAGATCATATTTAATGACACGCCGAGCGCGGGTAAGATTAGAAAAGAACCAAGAAAGGCAATTGGAATGCCAGTCATCACCCAAAACGCCAAGCGTAATTCTAAGAATAAAGCGAGGGTAATGAATACCAGCGTTAAGCCCATCGCGCTATTACGTAATAATAAATCCATGCGTTGTGCATAAGCTTCAGAGGCATCGTAACGAATTTCTGCATGTATGCCTTCTGGCAATGTGTTTTTGCTGAGTTCTATTTGTTCTTTAACGGTATCAGAAATACCTATCGGGGTCTGAGCACCGACGCGATAAACTTGTAGCATGATCGCGGGAACGCCATTGTAACTGGCGGAATAATCGGTATCTTCGTAGCCATCGGTAATGGTGGCAATATCGCCGAGCAACACAATCCCGCCAGAGGGTGTGGTAATAATCGGTAATTGTGCAAATTGTTGGCCGGTATCTTTGCGCTCTTGCATGCGGATTAAAATTTCGCCAGCGCTACTTTTGATGCTGCCCCCAGGGAGTTCTAAGCTGGCATTGCGAATCCTTTGCGCAATATCAGCAATAGAAATGTTATAGCGCTGTAAATTGTCTTGAGAAATTTCGATACTGATTTCTAAGGGGCGAATCCCTTCGAGGTCAATTTGGGTAATATTTCTAGCTTGCAAGAGTTGTTCACGAAAGTTTTCTGCGAGTTCATGTAATACGGCTTCTTCAGCGTCGCCATACAAAACTAGGGAAACTGTTGTTCGCTTACTGGCCATGACATTGACTTTGGGCTCTTCGGCATCTTCGGGAAAGGTGGTGATGCGGTCAATTTCTCGCTGTATATCTTGGGCTAATAAATTAATATCAGCCCCTGCCATAACCTCAATGAGTATCGTTGCATAACCTTCTTGGGCAGATGAACTAATTTCATCGATGCCTTCTAAGCCGGAGATCGCATCTTCAATAGCGAGGATAATGCCGCGTTCAATTTCTTCGGGGCTAGCACCGGTGTAAACCATATTAATACTGATGGTATCGCTGACAAAATCAGGAAAAACTTCCTGTTTCATGGTATTTAAAAATAATAAACCGCCGAGTATAAAGGCAAGCATAACTAAATTAGCGGCAACCGGATGAGTTGCCATCCAGCTGACAGTATTATGTTTAGTGATGTCCATGCCTTGATTACTCATGATTTTTAGCCTTGGTACGTAAGCTCATGCCTTGCACGGGAGTACTTAAATTACTACTAATAATACGTGCATTTTTAGGTAGTTGTTCGGCATCGATAAATACGTGTTCGTCGCTTTGCCAAACGGGCGTAATCGCTTTTATGTCTAAGGTGTTTTGTTCGCTGAGTAACCAGATTTGCATGCCGTTATGTATCAGAGCATCGGGTAGAGCGATGACATTGTGTAGCGTGTCACCGGTGATTTTTACACGCACAAAAGAGCCTAAAATTAAAGCAGGTGCGCCTTTGTTTTCGGGTTGTTGGCTTAATGGGTCTTTGACTTCAATAATGAGTTCAGCTAAACGTCCAGAATTTTCTAGTTCTGCTTTTAAGCGTTTAACTGTGCCATTGCGCGAACCTTGTGCTCCCCATGCAGCGCTATGAGTGATGATTGCTTTAGAGCCAACGGTGCTATTAATGCTGGGAATATCTATTTTGTTAAGTTTGTCAATGGGTAGGGCGGCAACCACCCAAAAGCTATCAATTCCGGCTAATTTTACTAGCGGAGTTCCCGTAGAAAAAGTTGAAACCCAAGAGCCGATATGGGCGTTGGTTTCTAAAACGATGGCATTAAAAGGTGAAACGGTGCGCGTGCGACTTAAATCTAAGCGGGCTTGTGTTAGCGCGGCTTCTGCTCCCTTGATAGCGCTTTTTGCTAGAGCGAGATGCGGTTTGCGTAAGACCAGGTTTTTACTTTGCGCGTCAAGTGAGGTGTTTAATAGGGCGAATTCACGCTGTGCAATCGCTTGTTGGCCTTGTTCTAGAGTTAAATTAAATTTAGCTTTTTCTAGTTCGTTTTCTTTCTGTTTAACCAATAATGCATAATCGGTGGGATCAAGCTGAATAATTTGCTCGCCCTTTTTTAAAAAATCGCCAGGCACGAAATGTGGACTGACGGATGTTACTAAGCCGCTGATACGTGAGGTTAAATTGACGTTTTGCGCAGGTATGACATTACCCATTGCGGTCACTGTTATCGAATGATCAATAACTTGGGCTTGAAACACCTCGACTAAAGGTGCAACTTTACTTGCATCAATACGCTTTGCTTTGGGCTTATTGGTGAGCCAGTAATAGGATAAGCTGATGGTGATGGCTAAAATGACCAGGGTAGGTAGCCATGATAAAAGACGCTTAAGCATCGGTGTTTTCCTTGTTGATGTCCAGTGTATTGGATTTCCAGCTACCGGCAAGTGCGCGATAGAGTTGTATGCGGTATTCTAGCAATTGGCGCTTGGCTAAAATTTGACTGCGTTCTAAAGATTGTTGAGTTATTTGTATGGTTAAAACACGTAAAAAGTCTATTGCTCCATACATATAGCGCAGTCGAATTTGTAGTGTGGCTTGTTCAGATAGTTGATGCTGTTTATCTAAGCTGATAATTAATTGCTGCTGCTGCTGTTCTTGAATTAACGCGTCTTCGATTTCTTGTATAGCTTGCTGTAGTGCTGTTGCGTAATTGTTTAAGGCTTCTGCGGCAACCGCTCGATTTCTATCGACTTCAGCTACACGTCTTCCGCCATCAATAATGGGTAAGATTAAGTTGCCTGCTAGCGTCGCAATCCAGTTATTAAATAGGGATTGTAAATTGGGCGCGGTGGTATCAATATTCGCGGATAAACTGAGCTTAGGAAAACGATCGGCAATGGCTGCTGCGGTACGTTGGTCTGCGGCCTGCACATTAAAATACGCAGTTCGTAAGTCAGGACGTCGTTGTATAAGTTCGCTGGGTAGACCCGTTTGTGGTTGTACAGGTAAATCGGGTAGCTGAGCTTGTTCAGGTAAAACCAGCATTCTAGGTGTTTTTCCTGTCAGAATGGCAAGTTGATACTCTAGCGTTTTAATGGTCGCAATGACATTAGTTTGGTCACCGATTCTGGCTTGTAATGTCTGTCTTTGCTGAAAAACATCCGCAGCAGTGGCTTGACCGCCGGCAAAACGTGCAGTAACGATGGCTACGTTATCTTCATTAGTTTTGATTTGTTGTTTTAATAGGGCTAATTGGCTGCGTTGCTCGATTAAACGATACCAAGCAATAGCGACTTCAGCCGATAAAGAAATAGCTGCGGTATTTAAGTTTTCTTGGGCGATACGAACATCCAGATTAGACGCGTTTTTATTGGCGCGTATACGCCCCCATAAATCGACCTCATAGCTGGCATTCAGCCCTAAACTAAACTGACTATTGTCTGTATTATCACTGTAATTTTGGCGGCCTGTAAAGGCAGCGCTGATACTAGGAATTAAATCTGCACTGGTTTTTTTTGCAACAGCTTGCGCTTGTTCGAGTCGATTGTAAGCAGATAAAAGACTGAAATTATTGCTCAGCGCTAAGTCGATGAGTTGGTTAAGTTGCAAGTCATTAAAAGCTAGCCACCAGTGTTCTTGGCGCTCTAGTTCGCCCGACTGTGAAAATGTTTCTGGCAGTGTTGTCGGTGTGGGGATTTCGTTTATCGGCATAGCACACGCTTGGATAAGGAGTGCGAAGATGACAATAAAGTGCAGTTTTATATCCATATAATCAGAAAAATAGGGGGTGTAATTGTGTGGTTTTAGAAAGTGCTGAGTCATATCACTTTGACTGAAAGCTTTGTCCTGTGGCAGCAAATAATTTTTTAACAAAATAATTGGTTTTTACTTTGTAATTTAAACTCAAGGCATTATGAATACAACGAATTTTAGCTAAAAACTGTTACTTTAATTTTTATCTTTTGATGTTTGCTTTAGTATCAGTCAGTGAAAAGGGGCGCTCTTAAGTCGATGGTTGCGCGTTGCCAAGCTCTACCAGTAGCGTTTGCCCCGGTTTTAAGTATTTTCCTAAATTCTTTTTATTCCATCTACGTAAATCAGTAATGCGCACATTGAACTTTTCTGAGATAGTCGATAAAGAGTCACCACTACGAACTGTGTATCGAATGGCTTTAAGTGCTAAATTTTTCTGCGTGTGTTTTTTCGTTACTTTGTTACTTTTAATAGCGAGTATTTGCCCTGGCTTTAATGGTTGGTTTAGCTTAATTTGATTCCAGTTTGCAATATCTTGGCTATGCACCTCTAGTTTCCTCGCAATACTCCATAAATTATCGCCCGCTTTTACCGTGTAAGTAGTTTGCTTATTGCTAGGGCTTTGGCTTGTTTGTATAAAGGATTGATTGCTTATTTGATTTTGCGTTAAAGGAATGAGCAAGTAAGAACCCGCGCGAATTGTATTGTTAGGTAAATGATTAACTTCTTGAATTACTTGAATCTGTGTTTTATAACGGAATGCAATACTACTTAAACTGTCCCCTGGCATGACTTTATGCCGTTGCCACTGAACACGATCTTGATCTGCTAGAGAGGCTAGATTTTGTTCAAACTTCTCGACTTTATCAATGGGGATTAATAGCCGATGTGGCCCTTGCGGTGGTGTATAAGCATGGTTATATCCAGGGTTTAATTGAAATAGTTGATCTAATGATGTGTCGGAAAGTTTGGCAGCTAAAGATAAGTCGAGTTGTGAGCCGATATCGACGGCAGAAAAAGTGGGTTTATGGTCCAGCTCTTTTAATTCGACACCATAATGCTCGGCATTAGCAAAAATCTTGGCTAAAGCTAATAACTTGGGTACATAACGTTCAGTTTCATTTGGAAGATCTAAGCTCCAAAAATCGATCGCTTTATCTTGGGCAAGATTACGTTTAATTGCCCGACTGACATTGCCTTGACCTGCATTATATGAGGCCAGTGCGAGTAACCAGTCATGATCAAATAGTTCGCCTAGATTTTGCAAGTAACTGGTTGCCGCTTCAGTTGAGGCATAAACATCACGGCGGCCGTCATACCACCAGTTTTGCTCTAAACCGTAAAGCTTACCTGTAGATGGAATAAACTGCCATAAGCCAGCAGCATTCGCATGTGAATAAGCATCAGCTCTAAAGCCGCTTTCGACCGCAGGTAGTAAAGCAAATTCACCAGGTAAGCCTTTTGCTTCTACTTCTTGGATAATCGCGTATAAATAAGGCTCGGCACGGGTTTGAATGATTTGAATGTATTTAGGATGAGCTAAATACCAAGCTATAGCTTGATCAATGCGGGCATTATCTTCTTCTGGAATAGAAAAAAGAGAAATCAGATATTGCCAGCAGTCTTTGCGCTGAGTAAGGTCGGCAGTGGCAGGAATTAATGTGTCTTGATCAAGTAATAAAGTCGATTGTAGAACCTTTTTGGGTTCAGGCGAAGCGCTAAGCGTAGCTGGTTCAATGCCTAGGTGCGCGCTGTGATCAGATTTTAGGCTACAGCCATTCGCAAGTAGTAAGCTAAAAGTCCCTGAAATAATGGCGTGTCGCTTAAGTTTGTTCATAGTCTATAAAAATGGCTGCTTTCATTAAAGAAATTTTTCTATTCTACTTTGTTTATAGAAAAGTCTTTAACTAAAAATACTATCTAAATATTCATCTTTAATGAGATACATGACGAGTCCTAGTTTATCAAGACCTTTACATAATAGAGAAAATTCTGGGTAATGCTCTGCTCGAATAATCCGGTAGGTATGGCCGTGAGCATTATTAATACCAATGACCGTAGCTTTACCCATATAAGTTAGGGGGCTTTTACGATAGGCTTGTAAATCTTTTTCTGATAATGCAAATTTAAGGTTAATAGCGTTGATCAGCGCTGTTATTTGTTCATCTTTAGGGTGTTTTTGTTGTTCTATGAGGCGCTGAGTGAGCGCTTGGAAAGGTGAACGAGTATTAAGGTTGAGCTTATTGAGCTGATGAATTGCTTGTAATAGTTGTTTGCTGTGTGCACTCATTAATGTGTTTTAAAATGAAGAGGCTAACGGACTAGCTATTTTTTTTAATTTTAGCATTAATCAAATTACCTTATAATAGACTTTTTAGTTTTTACATTACTATCAATTAGGAAGTTAATATGAAAAAAATATCTTTTCTTGCGTTGTTCTTGTTTTTATTCAGTGCTGTTTCTTATGCACATGGGCCTGTCAGAGGAAAAATGACAGCAACAGTTGATATTCAAGCGCCTGCTGAAAAAGTTTGGGAAGTTATCAAAAATTTTGATGACATGGCATGGCATCCAGGTATTAACGTGACCAAAGCAACGGGTGGTAATGAAGCAGGTGCAATACGTGAATTGGCTGTTGATGGAGGTACTATTACGGAAGAATTAAAAAGCTATGATGAGACAAAAATGTCATACAAATACAAAATTACAGACATGAGTGTTGTAAAAACAATCGAGCATTCGGGGCAAAATGAAGATGTGCCAGTACTTCCCGTTGATAATTACCAAGGTGTTATTACGGTTAAGAAAAAAGGTGACAGTGCCGTGGTTACTTGGGTAGCGACTTATTACCGTGGTTATATGAATAATAATCCACCGGTAGAGTTAAATGAAGAAACTGCTGATGAAGCGGTCACTCAGGTATTAAAAACAGGTTTAACAAGTTTATTGCAAACATTTGAACCTAACGCATTATCTACAGCTATTAAATTTGAAATGAAAAGATAGTTTTTATAGGGCGGACTAAAGTTCGCCCTACTGATCTTGTTTTATTGAGCTAGAAGCACCTGACTCAGTAACTTTATATCCCCCTCTCAATATTTTATCAATGGTTTCTCCGTGAATAATCAATGCAAAACTGGTTTACAGTTCGTTATCGTTCTATGTTGCTCTTTTAGTTCTAATTTACTAGCGCAGCCTTATGCCTTTATTACTAATCAATTAGATAATAATGTAGCCGTTATTGATTTAGTAACCAACGCAGTTATTAAATCAATAGCAGTTAAAGGCAAGCCCGTTGGTGTTGCCGTTAATCATGTCAACCATCAAGTTTATATCAGTACACCGGAGGGTGCAGGCTTTACTGTTTTAGACGGTCATACTCTGGAAGTTATTAACCGAATTAAAGTGGGTGGTGCGTCAGTGGGGATTGCGGTTAGTTCTGATGGACAACGTATTTTTGTCGCAGATTGGTATGAAAATAGCGTATCCATATTTAATACTACTGACTTACATTTAGAAAAGAAAATGACGGTAGGGAAATCACCTTCCGGCTTAGCTATTAGCTCTGATAATCGCTGGTTATATGTAGCGAATCGGATGGATGATTCGATCTCACAAATTGATTTAGAAAAATTAAGTATTAGAAATACCATAAAAGTAGGCGCACACCCTTTTGGCATTAGTTTAGATAAGGCAGCGCAACGACTTTATAGTGCCAATGTAGAAAGTAATGATGTTTCAGTTTTGAGTACAGAAGGCTCTAATTTGAAGCGTTTGGCGCGCATTAAAGTGGGGGGTCGGCCTTATGCTTCTGCTTTGGCATTGGATGGCAAGTTATTATTTGTTACTAATCAAGATGACAGTACCGTTTCCGTGATTGATACAAAAACCTTGCGCGAAATTAAGCAAATTGCCGTCGGTGAAAAGCCCGAGGGCATAAGCACGCTCCCTGATGATCGTCATGTCTATGTGGCTAATTGGTTTGATGGCACAGTTTCAGTGATTGATGCACATACACTCTCTGTTGTGCAAACAATTATTACTGGTGAGGGGAGTCGTGCTTTTGGCGATTTTATAAGTCGCTGAGGTGTCCGATAGTGGGGGGCTTCGGTCTGCCTGTAAGCAAGCAACAACATTATTCACATAATTATCAATATGCAGCCACACGTAGAAATATTTTCTCAAGGCGAGGAAGTTATCACCGGACAAACAGTCGATAGCAATGCCGCTTGGTTGGCACAAGAGCTGGTGCAAATGGGGTTTATCGTCAAGCGCCATACCGTTGTGGGTGATAATTTATCTGACTTAAAAAAGCTATTGAAGGAAATTTCATTACGCACGGATTGTTGTATTTGTACCGGAGGTTTGGGACCAACGACAGATGATTTAACAGCCGAAGCGGTTGCTCAGGCTTTTGATCGGTCTTTGTCTTTAGATCTTGTGGCATTGCAACAAATACGTGCTTACTTTAGTGCTCGTAAGCGGGCTATGGCTGATACGAACAGCAAGCAAGCCTTTTTCCCTTTGGGCGCAGAACGCATTGATAATGAATGGGGTACAGCGCCTGGATTTGCTTTGCAAGAAAATCGTTGTTGGTTTGTGTTTCTACCGGGCGTGCCCGTTGAAATGAAGGCGATGTTTGCTGAGCAAATTGCTTTTAGATTAAAGCAGCGCTTTGCATTACAAGCCAATCAACTGGTCACTTTGCGCTCTATTGGTATAGGTGAATCTGATTTGCAGGAAAAAATTAATACCTTGTCTTTGCCGGAAAACGTTCAGCTAGGCTTTCGTGCTGGCGCTGATGAGGTGCAAACCAAATTATTATTTCCCGCTGGCGCGGATCAGAGGCAAGTTAAAAATATTGTGCAGCAGCTTGTTTTCTGTATTGGTGATTATGTTTTTGCTGTCGATGGCTTAAATGAGAGGCAAGGCGGCCTTGTTAGTGTGATTGATCAGCTAATGCAGCAACAAGGTTTAACTTTATCAGTGCAGGAAACGGCATCTCAAGGTTTAATAGCTGCAAAATGTATTGGTCACTCTTGGTTATTGACTTCATCTTTTAGTCAATCACTGCAACAGTTAAGCAATAAACTTAATATCTTATTTGAACCTGATGCGAGTTTTAAACTCGCGGAAAGTATTGCTGATAAGATCCAGCAGCAAGAAGGCGCGGATTTAGTGCTAGTGCAATTATATAAAGGCAGTATTGAGCAATTTCAGAACAAACATCAGGCTATTGTTATCTACAATTTATTGTTAACACCAGAAGGTATTCAGCGCAGTGAATTTAATATAAGTGGTCCACAACAGCGCAAGCAAAATCAATGTGCCTTGTTAGCGTTAGATCTTTTAAGGCGTTATTTACAAAACAAAAACTCATCGGAACGTATGCTTTAAATTTTATTGCTTCTGGTATGTAGCCAAGCCCACAACCGATAAATCAGCATAAAAGCAACCACAGAAGAGGCGCCTATAATAAATTCACGGTTATCTTTAATCAAAGTGTGTACTTGTAACACAATAGTTTGATTCACTTCTTTGTAAATTAAATAACTACCTAATAGCAGCACAAAATAACCAAAACCACGTTTTAAATAATTTGCGGAAATATAGTTTGATGCACTCGCGCCTGCAAAGCTGCCGATAATAGCTAAAAAAGTAATTGTTAAAGTTACGCTCGGGTCAATATCTAAATGATTTGCATGGCCTGCTAGTGCCGCTGTACTTTGTAAGGTAATAATAAATAAAGAGGTGCCAATGGCGGCATGAATGGGTAATTTAGCCAGATGTGCTAAGGCAGGGACGAGCAAAAATCCGCCGCCAACACCGACCAAACCAGTAACAATACCTAAGAAGAAGCCGTCAAATAAAATAGCCAGTACAGGTAATTGCAGAGGGCAAATAGGCGTTTCACTTGAGCAGCTGCTAGTGTCGTCGGATTGTTTACTGTCTTTCAATATCATAGAAAAAGCTGCGATCAACATGATGATGCCTAATAGCACCAATAATAAAGCGCCAGGTATATAAGCTGTTAAGCGCCCACCTAGAAAAGCACCAAACATGCCTGCACTGCCAAATATAGCGCCTGTTTTCCAGCAAACATAACCTTTACGCGCATGCTGATAAGTGGCAATTAAGCTCGTGCAGCCAACGACAATAAGCGAGGTGGCAATGGCACTTTTAGCAGAAATATCAGCTAAATAAACCAGCACAGGTACTGTTAATATTGAGCCGCCACCGCCTAGTAATCCCAGTAAAAAACCGATAATAATAGCGAAGACGCTAGCTAATAACATAATCTCATTACCCTTGTCTTAGTGGTTCTTGAGCTGATTCTGTTTTACCACAAGCTTGGTTCGCTGGTAGTGCGGCATCAATATATTTAGGGTAGGGCAGGTTTAAATTAGCCATAATTTCAGTGAATTCAGCGCAAGTTTTTTGTTGTCCCAAGCGTGCATTTAACGCTATTTCTTGTGCGATAGTAGAGACTCTTTTGCCGTTATAATCATGCCCCGGATAAACTAACGTATCCGCCGGTAGGGTAAATAATTTTTCGGTAACACTTTTAAATAAAGTAACTGTATCACCTTGTTGAAAATCAGTACGGCCACAGCCATTAATAAGTAAGGAATCACCGGTAAACACCCTGTCACCAATGAGATAACTAACGCAACCGCTGGTATGCCCCGGTGTATGTAGCACTTTAATTTCAATGCTGCCTACTTGCAGCGTAACGGCGTCTGTAACTAATAGATCAGCACAGATTGCGCCTGCATCTCTATGAACGATGCTTTTACTGTTCAGCTGATCGCGCAATAAACTAGCCCCCGTCACATGGTCGGCGTGCACATGAGTTTCCAAAGTATAAATGAGAGTGAGATTTAAACGGTCAAGCAGCTCTTTATAATGCTTGAGTTCTGTCGCAACTGTATCGATTAAAATCGCTTTTTTGCTGGTCTCGCAAGCAATAAGGTAGGTATAAGTACAAGTGTCCGGTTCAAAAATTTGTCTAAAAATCATTATTATTTATCCACTAATATAATTAAATACTAATTAAAAGGTTAGCGATAATAGTGTTTAATTGCAAGGCAAAATTACTTAGGGATTATATTGCAGAAGCAGAATTAAATTAAATGGTGGTAAACTAATAAGATACAACATTAATAACGTCTTTAAATCATTTGGAGTAACAAATGCTGAATAAAGTAACCTTGATAGGCAATTTAGGTGCCGATCCTGATGTGCGCTATATGCCCACGGGTGGAGCTGTCACTAATATTAGTTTGGCAACTACCTTTCGCTGGAAAGATAAGCAATCGGGTGAGCGCAAAGAAAATACAGAATGGCACCGCGTGGTTTTTTATAATCGTTTAGCTGAAGTTGTTGGCGAATATTTACGTAAAGGGAGTCAAGTGTATGTAGAAGGCCGCCTACAGACGCGTAAATGGCAAGATAAAGAAGGTGTTGATCGCTACACCACTGAAATTATCGCCTCAGAGATGCAAATGTTAGGCAGTCGTACTGGTGGTACAGCGCCCTTAGGCAATTCTCCTACTCAACAGGCGCCAGTACAAAATAGCTCTCCTGCCAGCGCGCAAAATAATTCTGTCTCAACTAGTCAATCAAGATCAATGCCAGAAGCTCCGCCACCTGCGGCCTATGAGGATTTTGATGATGATATTCCGTTTTAGGGGATACCTTGTGTTGAGTTTATTTATTAGGCAATAGAGAATAGCCGGGTTATCGTCAATAAATAAGGGAAAACATTGATTAGAGTCTATTTGTTGGTCATTGTGCTTGCTGCTTTTTTCTGGATCAGTGCGGTTTTAAAAAAACAACCGCATGAGCGCAAGCAATATATACAGAAAAGTGCATGGCTGGGCTTGGCTTTATGCTTTATTATTTTGGCGCTGACTGGGCGCTTGAGTTGGGTTTTGGCTGCGTTAAGTGTTTCTGTTGCATCTGTATTGCGTTTTATGCCTGTGATTTTGCGCTATGCGCCTCAATTGCAGCGTTTGTGGGTCTTGTGGCGTAATAATCAGGGCGGATTTTCAGGTAAAGCTCAAGGAAAACCGGTTAATAAGAGTACGATGACGGTTGACGAGGCTTATAAAGTCTTAGGTGTTAATGCGTCAGCGACAAGGCAAGAGATTATTGAGGCGCATCGAAAATTAATTTTAAAAAATCACCCTGATCGTGGAGGATCTAGTTATCTTGCTGCGCAAATTAATCAAGCGAAAGATATTTTGTTAAAGAAATAGATAGGCGATGCAGTTCTACAGTCTCCTTTTTAGAGGTAAAGTATTTGGTTATCAATCTCTTGTGTGTCTCTTGATTCGATGGTTTCTGTTGTTTTTTTTTAGTTTTGTTGTGAGTGGGTGTGCTGGTTATCAATCTCAGGCGCCTATTCAACCGAAAAAACGTGATTTGACGAATAGTTCATATTATAAGGTAAAAAAGGGTGATACTTTATATTCTGTTGGTTTTAGGTCGGGACATGGTTATAAGCAGCTTGCGCTATGGAATAACATAGCTTCGCCTTATCAGTTATATGTCGGGCAGACGTTAAAATTATCTAAGGGCAATTCGACTGATTTGGCTGCAAATAGCAAAAATATAAAGTCAAAAAGAACAAATATTTCAACGAGTAACAAAAAAGTGTTAAAGTTAAACTGGCAGTGGCCAGTAACCGGAAAAGTAGTGCGTAATTTTTACGATACTGATAGTAAGGGAATTGATATTGCTGGGCATGTTGGCCAGCAAATTAAGGCGGCTGAGTCGGGTGTTGTCGCTTATAGTGGTAGTGGTTTGCTTGGATATGGAAAGCTGCTGATTATAAAACATAATTATTTGTATTTGAGTGCTTATGCGCATAATCGACGCTTGCTAGTCAAAGAAGGGCAAAAAGTTAAGAAGGGACAATTGATTGCTGAGATGGGGGTAGGTGTGAATGGTAAGCCTGCATTGCACTTTGAAATCAGGAAGAACGGAAAGCCGGTTAATCCCATGATATATTTATCAAAATAAACTTTATTACAAGTGTCTGAACACTAAGGTTCGATGCTTTATTACAGTGAATGACGAGAAGTGGGAGTTAATAGTGAAGGAAGACTTAATGGGTGCTGAAGAAAATAATACGTTTATTGTTGATGAAAGTATCAGTTTAGATCTTGAGGTAACTCATGAGTTACTCGATGTATCAACCTCAATGACTGGGGTTGATAGTAAAAATGATTCATCTTTTGATGCGACTCAGTTTTATTTCAAAGAGTTAAGTCGCTCGCAGCTTTTAACCGCAGATCAAGAAAAGATATATGGTAAGCAGTCTTTATTGGGTGATGAGCGTGCTCGACAGATAATGATCGAAAGTAATTTACGTTTAGTTGTGAAAATTGCACGTCGCTATTTGAATCGTGGCTTACCTTTACTTGATTTAATTGAAGAAGGTAATCTTGGCTTGATTCGAGCGGTTGAGAAGTTTGATCCTGAATTGGGATTTCGTTTTTCTACTTATGCAACATGGTGGATACGACAAACCATTGAGCGGGCGATTATGAGTCAAACGCGAACTATACGATTGCCTATTCATGTTGTTAAAGAGATGAATGTTTATTTGAAAGCTCAACGGCATTTAGCGCATACTTTAGAGGCTGAACCTAGAGCTGAAGATATTGCAAGATTTCTAGAACAGCCCGTTGAAGTTGTCCAGAAAATGCTTAAATTAAATGAGCGGGTAACATCAGTCGATGCTCCTGCTGTTTATGATTCCGAAAAAACCTTTGTTGACTTTATCTCAGATGAAAATGCTAGTTCTTTATTGGATCAAATGCACGAACAAGAGGTTAAGGTAAATATCAATACTTGGCTGGCAAGAATATCAAAAAAACAGGCCGAGGTAATTTGTCGGCGTTATGGCTTGTGTGGCTATGAGAGTGCAACACTTGAGGTCGTTGCTACTGAATTGGGAGTGACGCGTGAGCGTGTACGCCAAATACAAATGGATGGTTTAAAGCGTCTTAAAGAAATAATAGAAGTTGATGGTTATACGTTAGAGACAATTTTGCAGTAAGCACTAAATTAACTGTTTTTGCGATGATTCACATGCGAAATTGATTGGAGCCAGAAAAAGACCTGTAATGCATGTATTGCTATGCTAATACATTGATGTTAAATGATTCAAGTAGTCCTATTAGCTTAATTAAAGGTAGTCCAATAAGCGCATTTGGGTCATCACCTTCAATGCGCTTAAATAGCGCAATGCCTAAACCTTCTGATTTAAAACTGCCTGCACAGTTATAGGGCTGCTCTAAAAGTACGTAATTTTCTATTTCATGGGTGCTTAGTTTTTTAAAATACACTGAACATATATCAATATCACTTTTATAAATCATTGTGCTTGTGTCTAGTACGCAAATGCTGGTGTAAAATTTTACGCAGTTACCGGAAGATTCTTGTAATTGCTTGGTCGCACTATTTTGGTTGCCAGGTTTGTGTAGTTGTATGCTGCCCCGCATGGCAATTTGATCGGAAGCAATAATAATATGTTTTGGGTATGTGCTGGCCAGGGCATGGGCCTTTTGTTTAGCTAAGCGTAATGCTTGCTCTTGTGCTGTTTCATTTGCTTTGGCGGTTTCGTCAATATTTGGGGCAGCGCAGATAAAGCTTAAGTGTAATTTTTCTAGTAGTGCTTTTCTGTACTCAGAGCTAGAAGCTAAGACCAGCTTATGGTTTTTCATTAGAATTGAATTGACAGGGAGTGATAAAAGCCTATATTATTGCACAGATATGTTAGATCAATTACCTGAAATTATAGATCCTGTTGTGTTTGCAGAGCGGCACAGTCATGTGGTGGGCCCAATAGGCTTGCAGAGAATGGCACGCCTATCTGATTTTCTTTTTGATAAAGAAGGTGAGTTAAATGTTGACTTGCAGTTTTATAAGGAAGGTAAAGTTCCTGTTATTGAAGGACGTATTGAAGGGCATGTAACTTTGATATGCCAGAGTTGTTTGGATGCCCTGCCATGGATTGTGGATAAGTCTGTGAAGATTGGTATGGTACAAACAATTGAACAGGCTGATCGTTTAGAGGAAGGGTTTGAGCCAATGGTTGTTTCAGAGCAAAAAATGCCCCTATCTGCCATTATTGAGGATGAGGTAATTATTGCTTTACCTGATTACCCAAGACATGAACATAGTTGTCTTCAATATTCATCAACCCAGCCACTCATTGATGAGCCCGAAGAAATCAAACAACAATCTGACAACCCTTTTTCTGTTTTAGCTAAATTAAAATTTACTGGAGACCAATAATGGCCGTACAAAAAAGCAAAGTAACTCGTTCAAGACGTGGACAGCGTCGTTCACATGATTCATTGACAGCAAAAACATTGTCACAGGATCCAACAACAGGTGAAACACATCTACGTCATCATGTTACGCCAGACGGTTTCTTTAAAGGTCGTCAAATCGTTGCGCAAGATGAAGATTAAAATCTAAGGTTTGCACGATTTTTTTGTGCAATATTAGTTTTATGAGTTTTGAAAGCCGGGCTTTATGTCCGGCTTTTTTATAATAACGTCTGGAGTTTTCGTACACGTGAGTTTAATAATTTCAATTGATGCGATGGGTGGCGATCATGGCACCGATACTACTGTACCAGCATCGTTAGAGTGTTTGCGTAGTAATCCGAAATTGCAGTTGATTTTGGTGGGTGATGAGCAGGTTTTGCAGCCATTGCTTTCGCAGGCCTTGCTTGACTTTGAAGGGCGCTTATCAATTCAGCATGCATCGCAGTGTGTGACTATGGATGAATCGCCTGCAAAGGCGTTGAAAAACAAAAAAGATTCATCCATGCGTGTGGCGATTAATTTAGTGCGTGAGGGTCGAGCTGATGCCTGTGTCAGTGCTGGAAATACCGGTGCATTAATGGCGACAGCTCGCTTTGTTTTAAAAATGATTCCGGGTGTCGATAGACCGGCTATCATGTCTTCTATGCCTTCTATTTTTGGTCATACTCATGTTTTGGATTTGGGTGCTAATGTAGATAGCTCAGCTGAAAATCTATTTCAATTCGCCGTTATGGGGGCTGAGGTGGTTAAGGCTTTAGAGAATATTTCTAATCCTAAAGTTGGTTTATTGAATATTGGTGAAGAAGAAACGAAAGGTAATGAACAAGTCAAAGCAGCGGCTAAACTGTTGGAAAATTCATCATTAAATTATATTGGTTACGTCGAAGGTAATTCGCTTAATGCCGGTAATGAGAGGGTTGATTTAATTGTCTGTGATGGTTTTGTTGGCAATATAGCACTTAAATCAATTGAAGGTGCTGCAAAAATGATTACTTCTGTATTGAAGGAATCTTTTGGTAAGAATTTGTTCACAAAATTTGCTGCGCTGCTTTCTTATTCTGTATTAAAAGCCATTAAAAATCGTATCGATCCTAGGTTGCATAATGGAGCAAGCTTTTTAGGCTTGAAAGGTTTAGTAATTAAAAGTCATGGTGGTGCTGATTCTTTGGCTTTTCAAACGGCAATTCATGTAGCTGAAGTTGAAGTGGACAAAAATGTTATTCAAAAAATCAGCGAGCAAGTTGAGAAATCTTTAAGTGGGAGAGAGTAAATGACAGGCTATGCAAAAGTAATTGGTACTGGCGGCTATTTACCTGCTGAAATAAAATCTAATGAAGATATATCTAAAATTGTAGATACAACTGATAGTTGGATTTTTGAGCGTACTGGAATCAAAAATCGGCGCATCGCTGCGGCCGATGAAACGACTTCTAGCATGGCTGAAATCGCCGCTAGACAGGCTATTGAGATGGCAAGCATTGCACCCAATGAAATTGATTTGATTATTGTTGCAACAGGTACACCAGAAAATGTGTACCCTGGTGCGGCATGTATGTTGCAGCACCGGTTGGGTATCAAAAATGGCGTTGCTTTTGATATACAAGCAGCATGTTCAGGATCAATTTTTGGTTTGGATATCGCCAATCAGTATATTAAATCGGGTGCAGCCAAGACTGTTTTAGTGGTAGGTACAGAAATTAATTCTCGCATCACCGACTGGACGGATCGCGGTACTTGCATTTTATTTGGTGATGGTGCGGGGGCAATTTTATTACAGGCTTCAGATGAAGCGGGTGTGTTATCTACGCACATACATTCTGATGGGCGTTTTGAAGATTTATTAAGCTGCCCCAATCCACAAGCTCAAGGAAAGTCAGATACTGCCGGTTATATTTCAATGAAAGGTAATGAAGTATTTAAAGTCGCGGTGAATACTTTGGGGCGTATTGTTGATGAGACTTTAGCGGCTAATAATATGCAAAAAACGGATGTAGATTGGTTGGTTCCACATCAAGCAAATATACGTATTATTGCGGGCACAGCAAAGAAGCTGAAAATGTCTATGGATCAAGTTGTTGTTACCTTGGAAGAGCAAGGCAACACTTCTTCCGCGTCGGTATTGCTGGCATTTAATGAGGCAGTGCGGGATGGTCGTATCCAGCGTGGTCAAGTGGTATTGTTAGAGGCATTTGGTGCAGGCTTTACATGGGGTTCTGCACTTATTAAGTATTAAAAGGTTTTTTATGAGTAAACAAAATAAACAGTTAGCTTTTGTTTTTCCAGGGCAAGGCTCGCAATCGGTCGCTATGTTATCTGAAATGGCTGAAGCTTATCCAGAAGTAAAGGCAACTTTTGCGCAAGCGTCGGAAGTCTTAGGTTTTGATTTATGGCAGTTGGTTAATGAAGGTCCAGAGGAAGAATTAAATCAGACCCATAATACCCAGCCCGCTATGCTGGCTGCAGGTGTTGCGCTTTGGCGAGTTTGGTGTGCGCAGTCGGAGATAAGGCCGGCTTATATGGCGGGGCATAGTCTGGGGGAATATACTGCCTTGGTGTGCGCAGGGGTTTTGGATTTTACCGATGCGATTAGTTTGGTTGCTGCTAGAGGTCGCTTTATGCAAGAGGCTGTTCCAGAAGGTATGGGGGCAATGGCGGCTATTCTGGGCTTGACAGATGAGCAAGTAGTTCAAGTTTGTGCAGACGCTGCGCAGGATGAGGTTTGTTCAGCAGTGAACTTTAATTCACCTGGGCAGGTGGTCATTGCGGGTCATAGTGCTGCTATTGATAGGGCAATGCCAGCAGCAAAAAAGTTAGGTGCTAAACGCGCGTTAAAATTGCCGGTTAGTGTGCCGTCACATTGTGCGTTAATGCGCCCTGCAGCAGAGCAGCTATACCACAAAATACAAACGATCGAGTTTTCCGAACCTGATGTTATTTTATTGCATAATGTTGATGTTAATGTGCATAAAGCGGCTGAGGATATTCGCCAAGCTCTGCAGGAACAGTTATTCGAACCGGTGCGTTGGGTTGATACGATTAATGCTATGACTGAGCAAGGTGTAACTACTTTTGTAGAAATGGGGCCGGGTAAGGTTTTGATGGGATTAAATAAGCGTATTATAAAGGCCGCAGATCATTTTGCCGTTTACAATCCAAATACTTTAACTGAATTATTGGAGCATTTTGCTAATGACTAAAAAAGTAGCTTTAGTAACTGGTGCGAGCCGTGGTATCGGTCGCGCGATTGCAGAAAAATTAGTAGCGGATGGATTTTTTGTTATTGGTACAGCAACTTCAGATAGTGGTGCAGGTGCTATTTCATTGTATTTAGCTGATAACGGTGTAGGCATGAAATTAAATGTCGCGGATGCTGATTCTATTACTCAAGTAATGACAGTAATTACTGATGAGTACGGTACGCCGGCAGTATTGGTTAATAATGCGGGTATTACGCGTGATAACTTATTAATGCGTATGAAAGATGAAGAGTGGGATGATATTATTAATACCAATTTGACGTCCGTGTTTAGAATGAGTAAAGCGGTGCTGCGTGGCATGATGAAAGCCAAAACAGGACGTATTATTAATATCGGCTCTGTCGTTGGTTCTACGGGAAATGCTGGACAAACAAATTATGCCACAGCTAAAGCTGGCTTAATGGGCTTTACTAAGTCCATGGCTAAAGAAGTCGGCTCGCGCGGTATTACTGTCAATACTGTATCTCCAGGTTTTATTGATACGGATATGACGCGTGAACTCTCTGATGGGCTTAAGCAGACCCTATTATCCGGCATTCCATTAGCTCGTTTAGGTGATGCTAAAGAAATCGCTTATGCAGTGGCATTTTTAGCTTCTGAAGGAGCTTCTTATATTACCGGTGAAACACTTCACGTCAACGGCGGTATGTTTATGGCTTAAAATTATGTCATTTTCATAATTTTAAAGTATAATTGCCCCGCTTATAGAATTAACTATAAGTGAAACCAGATTAATAATAATTAGTGATGTTGCATAGTTTAAATCGGCATCCATTAAGGAAAAAATAATATGAGTAACATTGAAGAACGCGTAAAAAAGATTGTTGCTGAGCAATTGGGTGTTAAAGAAGATATTTCTAATGATGCATCATTTGTTGATGATTTAGGCGCAGACTCACTGGATACAGTTGAATTAGTAATGGCTTTAGAAGAAGAATTCGAATGTGAAATTCCTGATGATGATGCTGAGAAAATTACTACTGTTCAACAAGCAGTTGATTACGTGAACGCTAACAGCTAATTCCTTAGTTGTCATTATTTAATGGGTGATAATTCATTGCCCATTAATATCTATTTCGCCCCTTTTATATTTATATTTCTACTTCAGGTATTTCCATTGAGTAAACGTCGCGTTGTTATTACGGGTTTAGGTGCAGTTACGCCTCTTGCTAACACAGTCTCTGAAACATGGGATGGTATTATTAATGGCAAAAGTGGTATTAGCCAAATTGATTCTTTTGATATTTCTGGACATGCAACTACTTTTGGTGGTGTCATTAGAAATTTTGATATTAGTCGTTATATTCCTGAAAAAGATGCTAAACGTATGGATGGTTTTATTCATTATGGGATTGCAGCGGGATGTCAGGCAATTGAAGATTCGGGAATAGAAGTTACTGAAGAAAATGCGGAAAGAATTGGTGTTGCCATCGGATCAGGTATTGGTGGAATTACCGGCATAGAAGAGTGCCGAATGATCTTTGAAAAGGGCGGAGCGCGTCGTATTTCACCTTTTTTTGTGCCAGGCAATATTATCAATATGATTTCTGGTAACCTGTCCATTAAGTATGGTTTAAAAGGTCCAAATTTTGCTATTGTAACGGCCTGCTCAACGGGGACGCATTGTATCGGTGATGCGGCACGAAAAATCCAATATGGTGATGCAGATGTCATGATTGCCGGTGGTGCCGAGCACTGCACAAGTTCACCAACCGCTATGGGCGGATTTGCTTCAGCAAAAGCCTTATCTCGTCGCAATAATGACCCACAAGCAGCGAGTCGTCCATGGGATACTGACCGTGATGGTTTTGTATTGAGTGATGGCGCGGGTGTTGTGGTTCTTGAAGAATTAGAGCACGCTAAAGCGCGCGGTGCAAAAATTTACGCTGAAGTGATTGGTTATGGTATGAGCGGTGATGCGTATCATATGACTACGCCTTCCCCTGCTGGTGAAGGCGCTGCGCGTTGCATGAAAAATGCCATACGTGATGCAGGCCTAAATGCAATAGATATTGATTATATCAATGCGCATGGAACCTCCACTCCAGCGGGTGATTTAGGTGAAACTCAGGCAATGAAAGCAGCGCTAGGCGAGCATGCTTATAAAATTGCCGTTAGCTCAACTAAATCAATGATTGGCCATTTACTAGGTGCTGCGGGTGGTATTGAGGCTGTTTTAAGTGCTTTAACCATTAAAAACCAAATTGCCCCTCCGACCATTAATCTTGAAAATCCAGATCCAGCGTGTGATTTAGATTATGTGCCAAACACAGCACGTGAGATGAAGATTGATATTGCCATGTCTAACTCTTTTGGTTTTGGCGGTACTAACGGGTCTTTAGTTTTCAAACGTTACGAATAAGTACAGATTAAGGTTTGCTAATGATCTTAATCAATGGCGAACAGCGAGATACGCTAGAAATAACAGATCGTGGCTTACATTATGGCGATGGTCTGTTTGAAACTATAGAGATTGTTCAAGGTCAGCCTGTTTTTTTAACTCAGCATTTAGCGAGATTAAAAATAGGCTGCCAAGTTTTACGCATTCCCTATCCAAAAGAAGCTCTTCTATTGGATGAAATTCATCAAATTTGCCATTCAGTTGTTCATGGCGTTGTTAAATTAATGCTTACTAGAGGTTCTGGTGGTCGTGGATACAGACAGCCAGAACCTATACAGGCAACTCGCTTAGTTTTTTTATACCCATTTCCTAAGTACCCTGTGAACTATAAAAATGAAGGCATTAAGGCGCTTTTTTGTACCTCTCGTTTAGGGCTTAACCCAGTGCTTGCTGGAATTAAACACAATAATCGTTTAGAGCAGGTGCTTGCGCGTGCTGAATGGCAGGATGAATTTCAAGAAGGTTTGATGCTTAATTTAAATGAGCATGTGATAGAAGGCACGATGACTAACTTGTTTGTGGTCAAAGATGGCGTGCTATATACGCCTGAGATTATTTTATCGGGCGTAAAAGGCGTGCTACGAGAGATAATCTTAGAGATTGCCAAAATAAATAATATTCCTTTTAAAGTTACTTCATTGACTCAGGACTTTATTTTATTGGCTGATGAATTATTTGTGACAAATTCCGTGATTGGTATTTGGCCAATTAAATCGTTAGCTGGCAAATCTTATGCGCTAGGCTCTTGGACGCAAAAAATAATTCATTATTTAGCTGAATATAAAATAAGCGATCAAGGTACGGCATGTTAGCGCGTATTGTCGGCGTATTTTTTCTCGTTTTAACAGGTGTTTTAGCTTGGGGTTTGATGGATTATCAAGCATTTGTCGCTCGGCCTATTGTTACGGAAAATATTAAGATAATTGACGTTGAAAAAAACAGTTCCTTTTCCGCTATTATTCAGGGGCTTGGTTATCAAAGGCGTTCACTTGATGCGCTTTGGTTTAGAGTGTTAGCCGAACAAGAAGGCTTAATTAATCAACTAAAAGCAGGGGAATACGAATTATCGGTTGGCCTATTGCCTAGAGATTTTTTAGTTCTGCTGAGCTTAGGTAAAACACGGCAACATGAAATTACCTTTCCTGAGGGTTGGAATTTTAAAGAAATACGCCAAGCAATTGCCGAAAATGAAAGTCTTACGCATACAATAGCTGAGTTGACTGATTTACAAATTTTACAAGCGTTAGGTAGTGACTATGCTCACCCTGAAGGTTTGTTCTTTCCTGATACTTATCAATTTGAAAAGCATACCAGTGATTTGGTTATTTTAAAGTTAGCCTATAATAAAATGCAAAATACATTGGCATTATTATGGGAGCAGCGTGCGGATAACTTGCCTATTAAGTCAGCTTATGAGGCGTTGATCTTGGCTTCGATTGTTGAAAAGGAAACAGGAGTGGTAGCTGAGCAGCCAATTATCGCCGGTGTTTTTATGCGCAGATTACAAAAAGGCATGCGTTTACAAACTGATCCGACTGTTATTTATGGGATGGGTGAAAGTTACCAAGGAAATATTCGCAAAAAAGATTTAAGTGCTTTAACACCTTATAATACCTATCGAATTAACGGCCTGCCACCAACACCTATTGCCATGCCGGGTGAGTACGCACTGTTCTCAGTACTACATCCTACGGATGATGGTCATTTATATTTTGTCGCTAAAGGTGATGGCAGCCATATCTTTTCGGCCACTTTGGCTGAGCATAACAAAGCTGTGAATAGTTTTCAAAGGAAGCGTAAATAATGTTAGGGCGATTTATTAGTCTTGAAGGTGGAGAGGGCGTCGGGAAAACAACCAATATTGCCTATATTCAATCTTTATTGGAAGCAAATGATATTTCGGTACTGCTTACGCGTGAGCCGGGTGGGACGCCATTAGCAGAAGCTATGCGCCAATTATTGTTGGATAAAAATCAAGAGCAAATAACTGAGCAAGCCGAGTTATTAATGATCTTTGCTGCCCGCGCACAACATATAAAATATGTAATTAAACCAGCTTTGGAGCAAGGCATTTGGGTTCTATGTGACCGTTTCACTGATGCAAGCTATGCTTATCAAGGCGGAGGTCGGGCAATGGATATTGCGGCAATTCATTGGCTGGAGAATTTTGTTCAAGGTGACTTGCGACCTGATTTAACTTTATTGTTAGATGCCCCCGTGCAAGTAGGTATGAATCGAGCCACTCAACGTGGCAAATTAGATCGATTTGAAGTGGAACAAATTACTTTTTTTGAAAAAGTAAGGGCAGCTTATTTAGCCCTGGCTAATCAGCAACCTGCACGTATCAAAGTAGTTGATGCAGCGCAAAATTTAGAGCAGGTGCAAGCGCAAATTCATCGGTTGATTACTCAATTTATTCATGACTAGCGAGCTGTATCCTTGGCATAATTCATATTGGCAACATTTGTCTGCTTATGTAGAGCAACAGAGAATTCCGCAGGCCTTATTGATTAATGGCTTGGCAGGCTTAGGAAAGCAGCAGTTGGCGCTGTATTTTGCACAATATTTAATGTGTGCCAACAAACAAGCTAAGGCTTTTTGTGGTCACTGTGAGAGCTGTCAGTTATTTTTTGCTAAGACACATCCGGACTTTATTTGGTTGCAGCCGGAAGAAGTGGGGAAGGCAATTGGTGTTGATTTAATTAGAAGTTTAATTATTAAATTAAGATTAAAACCACAGTATAGTGGGTTTCGTGTGGTTTTAATCAGTCCTGCTGAAAAAATGAATAACAATTCTGCCAATGCTTTTCTTAAGTGTTTGGAAGAGCCGCCAGAGCGCACCATGTTTATTTTGCTGGCAGAGAAAATGCAAGTACTGCCAGCGACCATCATAAGTCGTTGTCAGAAATTATTGCTGCTACCGCCAAAGCTTGAAGAGGTTGGTATATGGTTGCGAGAACAAGGCGTTACTGAGCACCAAGCGTTGTTATTGAATTTGGCTCAAGGAGCGCCATTGTTGGCTTTGGATTATGCCCAAAGTGATGTGCTTGAGCAACGACAAAGCTGCTTTTCTGAGTGGCAAAAAATTCCCTTAGCCAATGCTTGCCCGATAGAGTTGGCTGAAAAATGGTATAAACTGCCTGCCAATCAAATTTTGCCTTGGTTAATTAGTTGGACGGAAGATATTATTAGATGTCATTTTAATGTAGAAAGTTCATTGCTGCGTAATCCTGACTTAGAAAAACACTTGAATGTTTTATCGAAGCGGTTAGACTTGCAGTGCTTATATGCATTTTATCGCTTATTACTAAACGATATGCAAAGAATTCAAACACAACTGAATAAACAGCTTCTTTTCGAAGAAATTTTGATTACTTGGGCTCTAACAGTGATAAAGAAATAATTATGGCCGAACTATCAGCAGCGCGACAAGGGATTCTATCCTTATCTATTAAAGAAAAAAATGCACTTTACGCAGCTTATATGCCTTTTGTTGTCAATGGCGGATTATTTATTCCAACTAATCGTAGTTATACGATGGGACAAGAAGTTTTTATGTTGCTTAATTTGATGGAAGAAACTGAACGCTTGCCTATTGCCGGTAAAGTGATTTGGATTACCCCAGTAGGGGCTGAGGGTTACAGAACAGCAGGAATAGGGGTGCAATTTAGTGATCAGGATGGTGGCCAGGCTAGAAATAAAATTGAAACTTATTTGGCGGGAACTTTAGATTCAGATCGTTCTACGCATACGGTCTAGCTGTAATTTATTCGATTTAAGCTCCCTCATAAGAAAATGAGGGAGCTGTTAGTGCTAATTTTCTAGTTTTACGATTTGGCCATTACTCTGTTTCATTATTTTATCAATACATTGACCTTCTGCATCAATTAATTCCACTTGTAGCGGCATCTTGCCAACAGCATGAGTTGCACAGGATAAGCAAGGGTCGTAAGCGCGTATAGCGACTTCTAAATTATTTAAGAGCGGTTCGGTCAGCTCTTGCCCTGATAAATATTCAGCTGCCACTTGGCGCACTGATTCATTCATTGCCATATTATTGCTCGTGGTAGAAACAATTAAATTAGCTTTAGTGACAATATCGTCATCATCAACTTCATAATGATGGAATAAGGTACCGCGTGGTGCTTCGATCACACCAACGCCTGAATAACGTTTTTCACCTTGTGCAACTAGGTCAGAGCCCATGATATCAGGATCATTGAGTAAAATTTTGATGCTTTCAGCGCAATGCAATACCTCAATTAAGCGGGCCCAATGAAAGGCCAATGTGCTGTGCACCATGATTGCGCCACCTTGATTTTTAAAATCAACGCGTTCTGCTTCTGCTAGGGGCGTATCAATGTAGTCACAGATATTTAATCGGGCTAAAGGTCCTACGCGATACCAGCCATCTTCTTTGCCTATAGAGGTAAGGTAGGGAAATTTCATATAAGTCCAAGAGCGTACTTCTTCATGGATAATATCGTTGTAATGGCAATAATCAAACTGATCTAGAAGGGTCTTACCGTTAGCATCTTTCGCACGTATACCCCCATGATATAGCTCTAATGCACCATCTGATTTAGTTAGACCTAGGTAATTAGTGGCGATGGTGGCAAAGTTATCATAATACGGTAAATTAGAGCGATGTATCTTTTTAACTAAGGCAACTGAGCCTGCTGCCCATGCAATCATTTGGTCTACATCAGCAAGTAAGTAATCGCGCTCTTCTTTGTTAAGTGCCTTATTCATGCCGCCAGCAATCGCACCTGTGCCATGTATGCGTTTGCCTGAAACCATGCGAATGACCTCTTGGCCAAATTTACGTAATTTGACGCCTTGTAAACCGACCTCAGGAAAGTCATTTAAAACAGCAATAATATTGCGTTTGCTAATATCACTTTCAAAGCCAAATAATAAATCAGGGCTGGATAAGTGAAAAAAGTGTAAGGCGTGGGACTGCATAACTTGACCGAAATGCAATAAACGTCTCAGTTTGTCAGCAGAAACAGGTAGCTCAGCTGGGTCAATACCAACGAGTTGGTCGATGGCTTTTGCCGCAGCTAAATGATGGCTCACTGGGCAGATGCCGCATAAGCGTTGCACTAAAACTGGCAGTTCCCAATAAGGGCGGCCTTGAATGAATTTTTCAAAGCCACGGAATTCAACAATATGCAAGCGAGCTTGTTGAACTTTATTATTTTCATCCAGCAATAATGTGACTTTGCCATGACCTTCAACACGGGAAACAGGGTCAACGACCACTCGTTTTAAATTTTTTGAGTTGCTCGCTGTCTCTAAATTTTCATACATAATGATGTCCTTTAAAGCATTTTTAGTGGCTTAAATTGTATGCCAAGAGAACAATCATACAATAAATAATTAGTTATATTCTACATGACTATAGCTAGAAACAGATAGTTAAGATAAGTGTTGGTTTAATAGACTGTGTGCGCTATTTATTCTTTATTAAAGAATTCTATGCTGATGTCGCTAAACACCAGTGTAGTTTAGGTTTTTTATAAATCCTTAGAATTTTCGCTACCTAAGAGGGTAAGTATTGTTTATTGGAATATTTAATTATACTAAAATTAATAAACTTGATTCATATCACAATAATCACAAAATTTCTTTTTTTTCCCCTAATTCCTGTATCATTCCAGAGATTGAAAGATTACCTTATAACCTTATTTTTGGAGAAATAAATGGCGAGTGTGCTAGCAGTTGATGATTCAGCGTCAATGAGACAAATGGTTGCTTTTACTTTAAAAGGCGCTGGTTACACGGTTATTGAGGCGGTCGATGGCGTTGATGCGCTTAATAAAGCAAAAACACAAAAGTTTGACTGTGTAGTGACCGATGTGAACATGCCAAATATGGATGGAATCACCTTGATTAAAGAGTTAAGAGCCTTACCTAATTACAAGTTTGTACCTATGTTAATGTTGACCACAGAATCCGGTATGGATAAAAAACAACAAGGTAAAGCTGCTGGAGCAACAGGTTGGATTGTTAAGCCTTTTAATCCGGATCAATTATTAAAAACTATAAAGAAAGTTCTAGGTTAATCGATAAAGAAGATAAGTTTTGGTTTTGAATCCCCAAAACTTAATGGGTAAATGTTGATTTTATAAGGATATAAACAACCCAAGATCAGCTGGATTTTACTTAATTTAAAGTATACAGGTTATTCAATGTCTATTGATATGGCGCAGTTTCACCAAGTTTTTTTCGAAGAAAGTTTCGAAGGCTTGGACATTATGGAGTCGGGTTTATTAAACCTAGATATGGGAGATGTTGATTCTGAGGCTATTAATACAATTTTTAGAGCAGCTCACTCAATAAAAGGTGGTAGCGGGACCTTTGGTTTTAGCGCTGTATCGGACTATACCCATGTCATGGAAACGCTCTTGGATGAGATGCGTGATGGGCGCAGACAAGTCACTCAATCCGCTGTTGATGTCTTACTCGGTTCGGTTGATTGCTTGCGTGAAATGTTGTCGGCTATACAAGATGAAAATGATATTGATGAAGTCAGTGTTGCTGAGCATAAAAAAGCTTTGGAGCTTGAATTAAGTGCGTCACCAGCCGTCGTTGTCGATATTCCTGAGCACGCTGTTATTAATGAAGTCACGGCCATTTCTACTGATTCTAGTGAAATTGGATGGAAAATTTCTTTTTGCCCGCATACCGATTTATTAAAAACAGGTAATGATCCGGTGCGTATGTTTCGGGAATTATCGGAACTAGGTGATTTAGACGTTATTGTTGATTTACAAGGTGTTCCTTCGCTCTTTGATCTAGATCCTGAAGAGTGTCATTTATCTTGGACTTTAATCCTTAAGGGGAATATTGCAAGAGAAGAGATCGATGATATTTTTGACTGGGTTGAAGATGAATGTGATTTGTCGATTCAAGCATTAAATTCAGTTGAAGAGTTGGTCAATATTGCGCCCACTGAGTCGTCTAATATAGCCACATCAACCAATCCAACTGCTATCCCATTAACGGAAAATCAGGAAAGCACTGCGCCTAAGAATGATTCGCCCATTATCGTTAAGCCGATCAAGGCCGAAGAAAAAAAAGCCAAATCTACCTCTGCTGCCTCTTCTTCAATTCGTGTCGATACTGGAAAAATAGATACGCTAATTAATATGGTGGGTGAGCTGGTTATTACTCAATCTATGCTGAGTTTAGTCGGTGAAGATTTCACCTCAGAGAAAATCGATCAACTAAAAAATGGCTTAGTACAGTTGGAGCGGCACACGCGTGAATTGCAAGCAAGTGTCATGAATATCCGTATGTTACCGATTAGCTTTGTATTCAGCCGTTTTCCACGGCTAGTACATGATTTAAGCACTAAGTTAGATAAAAAAATTGAGTTAAAGTTAGTTGGGGAACATACGGAAGTAGATAAAACGGTGGTCGAACTCATTAGTGATCCTTTGGTTCATCTAGTGCGCAATAGTTTAGATCATGGTATTGAAATGCCCGCTGATCGAATGGCTGCAGGTAAGCCTGAAATGGGTACGATTACTTTAGAAGCCTATCATCGCGGTGGCAATATTGTGATCGAAGTAAAAGATGATGGCAAAGGTCTCAATAAGGATTTTTTACGTCATAAAGCAATAGAAAAAGGCCTTTTAGATCCCGATGCCGTGCTTACTGATAAGCAATGCTTTGAACTCATTTTTATGGCGGGATTCTCAACGGCAGAAAAAGTAACTGATGTTTCTGGGCGTGGCGTGGGTATGGATGTTGTACGTCGAAATATTCAATCTTTAGGTGGAAATATTGAAATTACATCCAACCTCGGTTTTGGTTCTACAATATCCATTAATTTACCTTTAACTTTAGCTATTTTAGATGGCCAGTCTATCGCTGTAGGTGATGAAACTTTTATCGTGCCGCTCGGATCTATTATTGAGTCAATTAAGATCAGCGATAAAATGGTTAACCGTGTTGCCGGTAAAGGCGAGACATTTCGCTTGCGTGATGAGTATTTGCCTATTGTCCGAATGCACCATGTTTTTAATGTTAAGTCAGCTAAAGCGACTAAATTAAACGAAGGATTATTGGTTGTGGTTGATGGTCAAGGCGTCCGATGCGGCTTATTTGTTGATGATTTATTAGGGCAACAACAAGTTGTGATTAAGTCGCTCGAAGCAAACTATCGACGGGTGGAGGGAGTATCAAGTGCAACTATACTGGGTGATGGCTCGGTTGCACTTATTTTAGATATTCCTGGTTTAGTGCGTTTATCAAATCAGTAGTACGGAATAGTTATGACTCAAGCAACTGATACACAAGAAGAAAAAGGGACTAAGCTTGGCAACTCTATGCAGTTCTTAAGTTTTACTTTGGGTGAAGAAGAATATGGGGTTGATATATTAAGTGTTCAGGAAATACGTAGTTGGGAACCTGTTTCTAAAATACCTAATGTACCCAGTTATGAAAAAGGTGTGGTGAATTTACGCGGAGCAATCGTCCCAATTATTGATTTACGTGAAAGATTTAACCTTGAACACTCTGAATATACTAACTTAACCGTTGTTGTGGTTTTACAAACAACGTTGCAAGGTAGAAGTCGTACTATGGGGCTCGTCGTTGATTCTGTTTCCGATGTTAATAACATTGACGCACAATCAATTCAAAGGGCGCCTGACTTTGGCACAAAAGTCAGTACCGAATTTATTAATGGGCTAGCATTGGTTGATGAACGAATGCTGATACTCCTTGATGTTAAAAAATTACTGAAATTAGATGGCGTGGATGATGCTGAAGAGGATGATGATGAAAATTGAACTGCTTAAATTAACAAAGTTGATTTGTGAGGAGAATACATAATGAAAGTCAACATGCCAGTGACTGATAATGAAGTCATGATGAAAGAAGGGACTATTTTAGTCACGCGCACTAATTTAAAAGGAATTATTACTTATGCTAATGATGCGTTTGTCGAAATCAGTGGTTTCTCTTATGATGAATTAGTCGGTAAAAACCATAATATGGTGCGACACCCTGATATGCCGGCCGTTGCTTTTCAAGATTTATGGGAAACTGTAAAACAAGGAAGGCCATGGACTGCTCCCGTTAAAAATCGCACTAAAGCAGGTGATTATTACTGGGTTGAGGCAAATGTAACGCCGGTATTTAAGAATGGATCTGTGACAGAGTACCTTTCGGTTCGTTATGCGCCGACTCGGGAACAGGTGAATAGTGCGGAAAAATTATATGAGCAGTTAAATGCAACCAGAGCGACGACCATTAGGCAAACTGGCCTAGCAAAAGCCATTAAAGCAGCTAAAGAATTGTCGGTTAATGTACAAGCCACGCTTGCAGTTGTCGCTTTTTTATTGCCAAATGCTTATTTAGCAAAGCAACTTATTGACGCAGAACTCATGCCGCAATTAGTTGTGCTAGCATTATTATCAACCGCAGCAACGGCTATTATTTATAGCGTTATACGCGATTTGCTAATAACTTTATCGTCAGCAAACGATGTTTTTGTCAAGCTGAGTGATGAGCAGTTTAGAAATGCTATTGATTTGGATAGAAATGATCAGGTGGGTGATTTCTTGCGCGCTTTATATTCTATGCAAGTTAAACTAAATGCTGATCTGGCTTACTCGAAGCAAGTAGGATCAGAGGCATTGCGTATTAAACAAGCATTAGATAATGTCAGTTCTTGTGTCATGGTCGCTAATACTAATCTGGAAATCATTTATATGAATGATACTGTGAAAAGTATGTTCAAAAATGCCGAGAAAGACATACAGCAGCAATTACCTAATTTTGATGCAGATAAGCTTTTAGGGGCTAATATTGATCAGTTTCATAAAAACCCTGCGCATCAACGAGGCATGATAGCTAATTTACAAGACACCATGAAATCGGAATTAGTGATTGGTTCACGGCATATGAATTTTGTTGCCAACCCTGTTTTAGATGCGAGCGGAAGCCGAATAGGAACGGTCGTTGAATGGTTGGATAGAACACTTGAAGTTAAGATTGAAAAAGAAATTGAAAATTTAGTTGAAGGGGTTAAAGCGGGTAATTTATCGGGTCGAATTGAAATGGCAGATAAAGAAGGTTTCTTTGAGAAACTAAGCCAAGGAATCAATGAGCTAACTGATGGTATTGATGGTGCGTTTGCTGATATTAATAATGCTATGCAGTGTCTAGCTTCTGGGGACTTGTCGAGTAAGATAACTGAAGACTATGAAGGCGTCTATGGCGAGTGTAAAAACAATATAAACGCTACGATAGACAAATTATCTTCAATAATCGATCAAATAAGACAGTCAGCGGACCTTATTAATAACGCTTCACAAGAAATAGCCAGCGGAAACAATAATTTATCTGAACGTGTAGAAACGCAAGCTTCGAGCTTAGAAGAAACCGCATCCAGCATGGAAGAGTTAACGAGTACCGTTAAAAATAATGCAGACAATGCACAGCAAGCCAACCAAGTGGCTAGCAGCGCTAGAATTTTAGCTGAAAAAGGCGGTACGGTTGTGACATCAGCGGTCAATGCGATGGCTGAAATTAATGAAAGTAGTAATAAAATTGCTGAAATTATTGGTGTCATTGATGAAATTGCTTTCCAAACTAATTTACTCGCCTTAAATGCTTCAGTAGAAGCAGCAAGAGCCGGTGAGCAAGGTCGTGGTTTCTCTGTGGTTGCTACTGAGGTACGTAATCTAGCACAGCGTAGTGCCACGGCGGCGCGTGAAAGTAAAGAACTGATTCAAACCAGCATACAAAGAGTGCGTTCAGGAACTGAGTTTGTTAATGAAACGGGGGTCGCGTTGAATGAAATTGTTGGTGGCGTAAAAAAAGTCGGTGATATTATTTCTGAAATTGCTGCTGCAAGTATTGAGCAATCTCAAGGTATTGAACAAGTTAACCAAGCAGTTTCACAAATGGACGAGATTACTCAGCAGAATGCAGCTTTAGCTGAAGAAGCGTCTGCGGCGAGTGTCTCCATGAGTGATCAATCGACTAATATGATTAATTTATTGCAATTCTTTAGCTCAAATAATTCGTCTGCCAATGCTTATAATGTAGCGCCTAGCTTAAGCTCAGCTCCTGTTTCGGCACGACCAGTAGAACACGCATCGAGCAAGCCACAAGCACACAGCAAACTACACTCCACATCTAGTAAAGCCTTTGTTGCAACGAGTTCAGATGATGAATGGGATGAGTTCTAAGGGCTGATTG
>JACUUF010000294.1 GCA_014859465.1 Methyloprofundus sp. | reverse complement strand
TATCTAATTAAATTGACCTATATTGGCCATTATCAGAAAATAATAAAAAGTCTCTCTCAAAATTGATCGGTGATTTATAGCCAATCGATGAATGAAGACGTTTTGAATTGTATACATCCTCAATGAAACGATCAATATTCGCAAGTGCATCATTGAACGTCCCATATTCATTCAAATAGACCTCTTCACACTTCAAAGTTTTTATGAAACTTTCGGCAAAAGCGTTATCATACGGATTACCTGTCCGGCTCATGCTTACTAGGATCCCATGGTCTTTCAGGCAGTCCACATAGTCTTTGGATGCATATTGCACACCCTGATCACAATGATGAATTAAGCCCTTTAGCTCGTCTCCTTCTCGCGTTTAAAAGGCTTTCCACAGAGCATTGAATGTCAGTCCAGTGTCGATATGATGGCTGAGTTCCCAGCCGATGCAGCGTCTGCTGAAAACATCAATGATAACAGCCAGAAATACGAACTCCTTTGATAGCTGGATATATGTTATATCGGCAACCCATAGCTGATTAATACCTGTGACCTTCAAATTCTTGACAAGATTCGGATAAATCTTTTCCCCATGATTTGAGTCAGTAGTCCTTAATCTGAACCTCTTTTTCACACACAGGAGATTATCTTCCTTCATGAATTTCCGAACTATTTTTTCTTTAACTGAATAACCCCTGTTCTGCAACTCGATTGTGACTCTCCTGTAGCCGTATCCTGTAAACTCAATCACAATATTTTGAATCTCTTCCTTGACCCGAATCTCTAAATTCTGATCATTATCTGAGCTTATAGAACGTTGAAACCATTTGTAGAATCCAGATTTGCTGACGTCGAGCAATTCAGCTGCTTTTTTAACAGAGATGGAATCCAAAGAATCTGAAATAATCATGAACTTCACTCCACCTTTGACATTTCTTTCTCCTCTTGTATCCTCTTTTCCAAGACACTCAAGGCTTTTTTTAAAAAATCATTCTCAGCATATAGCTTGCCGACAAGCCTTTCCAGTTCTTGATTCCTTGCAGCTTCTTTGTAAGTATTGCCATTGCCGTTGAAGGCGGATTCTGGATTTTTTTGATATTCCAATCTCCATCTGGATATCAGGGTTGGATGGAGGTTGTTCTCACGACTGAGCTGAGCCAGGTTCTTTCCAGATTCAAGCTCCCGAATTATGGAGATCTTGAACTCCCTTGTATACCTTTTTCGTGCTATTTTTCCCATAAACTTTCCTCACAGTGAACATAGCTTAACTAGGTGTCCACTTTGAGGGCGCAGTCCAGAATTAGCGCCTCCTGCTATTATCCGAATAATGCCATATCTGCATATGAGAGTTTGGCAAGCTGTACTAACTTCTCTTGAGAAAGAAGCAAATCTTGTTTATGATGATTTCCTTTCTTTTTTCTGGAAATAAAAGGTTGAAGACCGATAATTTGGCAAACAACGATGTCTAATCACTTAGCGTGCGTGTACGTAGAAATCGTGGCGGTACCCTAATAAAGCATGATCTGGCAAAACAAAAGCTTGAAACTTCCTTATTTTACTTTTTCGGTGAGTTGAGCAAAAATAACCGATTTAGGGAGCCGCTAATACCTTAGCGTACATGTCGCATAAATCGGGGCGGTACCCTTAAGAGGGCAGAAAATATGTTGGCATTATTTGCAGATTTGATACCTATGGGTTTCAGTAACTAACACTTTTTGTCACAATAGTCATTCAAAAAGCAATTTGACTCTTTAATCAGTAAATTTAATACCTGCGCACAGCATCCTTTTTATCGTATTGAAAAAAAGTTTCCTTTTGCCTTCGAACACACATCTGGATCTAAACCGTCCAGATAGCCATAATATCACCTCAAACAACATAGTATCCACTCATTCTACCTACACGGCTTCCTCATTTTTTTTTTCAAATTGCCTCTTATGCCGTTGACTATATGAATGTCGGTATTTTCCAAGCCTTGAAGAATGGTTGAAGTAAAATTTTAATGAAAATCCTGAAGTGCTTGATACCAGCACGTTTCAATTTCGTAGAAATTTCCCTCAACCCGCTCAGGAAAAGGCCTACCACACGCTCCTTTCCCTTAGGTGGTTTGATAACCTCGTCTACTTCTTCTTTTCTCTCTCCTTCGAATACACATAAGATATATGCAAAAGCAATCGGAATCAGTAGAGTTTCTATCCTTTTTGGATCGGTTACTCTTGTGTTTTCGAGGTAAAAGGCGTTTGTTTTCCAATCTTTATGCATCGGCTCAATACCGAAGCGCTTTCCGTATACTTTATTAGCTTTATAAGGATTGTTGAGTGTCGTGGCTACAACCATCGCTTCATTATATTTCTCCTCCCATATCAGTACAACATTCATCTTAAAAGTGCTGTCTCGTGTTATGATTTGGTTATGAAGAACACGTTGTAATCCCTTGCCCATCTTCTTTATCAATTCTGCAATCTTTGTTTCCGGCATGTTTTCGCTTTTTGTATACATACTTGCTTTTATTCGCAGTGTAGCTTCCACACCATATGTATTTTTAAGCCATTCAGCCAGTTTTGGGCTGGCAAATTCTCGATCTGCAACAACAAGGATCGGTTTGCCAGAAAGCCACTCCATCTGCTGTAATCCTTTGATTACCGGTGTCAAGACCTGTTTCCAATGTTCTAAGGAACTGTTTCCCTTTCGACCAAGAACAAACCAGAACAATGGCAAAGCACGCCCTTTATAACTGACAGCAACTGATAAGATGTTGATATATTTGAGGCGTTTTTCCCAGTCAGTACGATCCATTGTCAGGACGATTTCGGGAAGTTTTGACAAGAGTGGACGCATAAGACGGATTAATGGTAAAAGTGTTATGGATGGTGACAACTTTTTATTGGATAAAAAGCGTCGTATGCGCTGTATACAAGCCATTTCACTTGGACCATTTACTGCTAAAGATTCGCCAAATCTTGAAATATGTGCTTTGTTGTCTTCCAATAAACAGACAATCAAAAGAGAAAGCATATTTGTTAACGGTTTTGACAAATTTAAACCAATTTCTGAAACTAATTTCAATATAGTTACATGAAAGTAACCATAGCTATTCAAATCATTCATCCCCTGCAACTTTTTGAGACTTTGTCAGTTTTGCATGAAATCTTAAAAGTCTCAGTGGTTTTAGGAGAGAAATGTTTAAAATGTGTTAGTTACTGAAACCTATGGGTTATATTTTGCGGAGTTACGGTGTAAAAAACAAATATGAAATGTTAAACTTTTCAGGTGTTTTTGATAAATACAAAAAGAAAGGTAGAGACATGGAAATTTTCTTGTTCATTGTTAGACTAAGCTTTCTAATTATCGGTGCGGAAGCGTTAGTACGGGGTGCATCCCGCTTGGCGGCTGTCCTTGGCATATCGCCATTGGTCATCGGGCTGACTGTCGTGGCATTCGGCACCAGTTCGCCTGAGCTTGCGGTAAGCGTTAAATCGGCGCTATCTGGCCAGGCAAATATTGCCTTGGGAAACGTTATTGGAAGTAATATTTTTAACGTCCTTTTTATTCTTGGCCTTTCAGCGCTGATTGTACCGCTAGTTGGCCTTGCCGTAGTAAACCAGAAAAAAACAACGATCTTCGGTCTCTCAACAAAGGTGAAGCGATACATGCACTTAGCAGCTTCCTGTTTTTTGCCAATAAAGGGTACCAGCGAGATTCGTCCGAAAATATACTCTAAGGAAATTTATCTCACCA
>JACUUF010000293.1 GCA_014859465.1 Methyloprofundus sp. | reverse complement strand
TAACAACTCCGAGCTACCACTTAGCGAGCATCACTTCGCCATATACCGCTGGCGCAAGCATGGGATTAAACCCGACGAAGCGCTCGTTGCAGTGGCATCAGAGCCGGGCGTTGAAGACCAGCTGCTGAAGGTTCTTCAATCAGCTATTGAGATCAGCCATACAAAGGTGCCGAATGCCGTCGAGTGCGATGCGCTTGATATCAGGCATCATAGCAAGTGGACCGAAGCGCGCGCTAATCATATTGCCGAAAATAGACAATTGGTCGAGCATCGCAGTCAAAGTCTGACTGTAAGTCACCGTGCACGCTGCAAAATCATCGATGACCAGATAGCTCGTGCTACTGATGACAAAATTCGGCTGATGAAGGAGAGCGAACTTACACGTGCCAATGCCGACTTCAATCGTCGGATGGAAGAGATTCAAAAAGCAGCAAACAGTGCTGACATCCTGGCCGCCCCTGTGGTGTTTGGGACGATTGTCGTAAAGCGTGAGGAGGCAATATGAGCATTCTTGAGGACATTGCTAACCAGCGAAGGAAGTTTCTTGATGGTTTAGATGCCAATGAGGGTGATATCAACTTAGACATCTTTGAGGATTTTTATCCTGACAAAGCACACTTTATTTATGAATTATTGCAGAATGCAGAAGATGCTGAAGCAACAGAAGCAACATTCACTTTAACGCAAGAATATTGTGCTTTTGAACATAATGGCAAGCGACACTTTACAGAGAAAGATGTCAGGTCAATCACAGGAATTCACAACAGTACAAAGAGTAAGTCAACAGATCAGATTGGCAAGTTTGGTGTCGGTTTCAAATCAGTATTTGTTTACACGTTGACCCCCATTGTATATTCCGACCAATTTGCGTTCCGAATTTTGCGTTTAGTTCTACCGGATCCACTCGATAACGATCCCAAACTTGGAGATAGGACTAGATTCTTGCTACCCTTCAATAATCTCAAGAAGTCCGCACAAGCTGCATATGAAGAAATCAAAGCGGGGCTTGAGGAACTGGCCGAGACAAACCTACTGTTCTTATCCAGTCTAACGTCGATTCGCTGGCAGGACGATAAGCAATCGGCAGGCAAGGTGTTGAGAATAGAGCATTCTGATAATCACATTGAGGTGCAGAAACAGAGCAGAGGCAAGAAAACAACAAGCTCTCATTTCCTGCGTTTTTCCGATGCTGTGGAAGGTTTGGATAATCAGTGTGTGTCCATTGCCTTTGAGCTCGACTTCTTACCTAATATCTCTACATTCGACTCCAAGAAGCCACTCGATAAGCAACTGAAAATAATCCCAGCAAACCCGGGAAAGGTAGCGGTATTTTTCCCGGCAGACAAAGAAACTTCCGGGCTGCGTTTTCACATGCATGCACCTTTTGTACCAGAACTTAGTCGTGCAAGCATCAAAGAAACACCAGTTAACGAGCCATTATTCAATCAGATTGCTAGACTAACCGCATCCTCACTTCACAAAGTGCGTGATATGGGACTTCTGACGGGTGACTTCCTAGGTGTGCTACCTAACCCTAAAGACGAGATCCCAAAACGGTACCAACCGATATTTAAGGCCATCGTCATGGAGATGAATGAGAAACCGTTGACACCCACTCATGCAAGGAAACACGAACCAGCCAAATACCTGCTACAGGCCAAAGCATCACTCAAATCTTTGTTGTCTGAAGAAGATGTCGAATTTTTGGTGGATTACGATGAAATTCCATTTAAATGGGCTATTGGGGCACAGCAGAAGAATAGCCATGTGGATTACTTTCTAAGTAATTTGGCCATTCAAGAGTGGGATGTCGAAGCGTTTGTATTAATGCTTGAAGAGAAGGCTTCCGAAACTTCACGACATCTCTATAACTCTAAACACGAGTATATAACTGATGCAAAATTCATGGAATGGCTCTCAAACAAGTCAGAGGAGTGGCATCAGGAGCTTTATGCACTTCTGGAGTTGGATTTTTCAAGTGGCACAGATATTAAGAAAAAAAAGGCCATCGAACGGTTGAAATTTATTAAAATAATTCGCCTCAGCAACGGTAGCTACAGCACTGGAAACATGTGCTATTTCCCCCGTGATGGTATAAAACACGATGAATTAATACCCTGTGTTGCTATCGGCGTATACTCTTCTGGAAAAAGCAAAGACCAACAGCAAAGAGCAAAAACATTTCTTGAGAATTGTGGTGTTCGTAATATCGGCGAAGCCGAGCAGGTTGAGATAATTCTAAAGAAGAGATACCAAAAAGAATCGTTTTATCCCGACATAAATGATATTAATCGTTTTATTTCATTGGTGGAAAAGGAGCCGGAGCAGAGAAAACTATTTGCAAATTATTACATGTTAAAACGCAAAGATGGCAAATGGGGTAAACCGGGTGTAGTTTATTTGGATGAACCGTTATTAACCACTGGTCTAAGTGCCTTCTACGATGCGTTAGGTGATGGTGTCAACAAGAAGATTGCTTTGGACGAGAGCTATATAAAACTAGTATCATTAGAGAAAATAGTTAAATTCGCAAAAGCAGTGGGGGCACAAACACAGCTGGAGATTGTGAAGGTGACATGTTCCGACAATCCACAGTGGGGGTATCTTGCATCGGTTGGCGGTAATACTACGAATACAGCAATCAATCGTGATTATAATATAATTGGTTTCCCAGAAATACTATTGAAATCATCCCTGCCTATCTCGAAGCTAATCTGGAAAACTATGTACACAATGGCGAGCAGTACAGATTACTTATATGCCGTATATCAGAAGAATCAATCGTGGGGTTCTCACCGTTCCGATTCTCAACTCGTTCATCACCTAAAAAACGCCGCATGGGTGCCACAAACAAACAACACCTTTGTAACTCCATCTAAAGCTTCTCGCGAACTTCTCCCTGAAGGATTTTCCTTCGACTCTGGCCAAGCTTGGCACAAAGCTGTTCATTTTGGAGAGGAAGCAATGAAAAGGTTCGAGGAGCAACATGAGAAGCAAATGATCGCCAAAGAGTTGGGTTTTCATGATACGAAATCGCTCGAAGATGCCAAATGGTTTGCAGGGCTTAGCGAAGAGGAAAGACAACAGTTCAAGGCCGAGTATCAAAGTCGGCATGCACCAGAATTACCCGAATGCGAGCCAGCAAATGGGCGCAGTCCAAGAGTAAGTGAGCTTGCTCGTGACGCGCCTGAGAGATTTACTGAAAAGCGTCTCCGAACAATCTCTATAGGACGCGAGGAAGTTAAGAAAGAGGCTGAGGAGTATCTACGTCAGCAATATAAAAAAGATGATGATCCGATGACGATTTTCTGCCAGGTGTGCAAAAAGCCAATGCCATTCAGACTTGACAACGGTTACGACCACTTTGAGAAGGTCGAGTTTCTTTCAGACCTAAAGAGACGTCATTACCAGAATTACTTGGCCCTTTGCCCGAATCATTCGGCTATGTTTCAATTTGCCAATGGCTCACGTGATAATTTGAAAAATACGTTCATTGAAATAGATAGCAATGAGTTTGAGGTCGTCCTTGCCCGGAAAAAGAGAACCATCTACTTCACGAAGACTCACATTGCCGACCTAAAGGCGTTAATCAATGTTGATCAACAGGAAAATGAGCAGGCAGGGCAATCATGAACTTTGATAAAACACCCCCGCACATCAAACTCGACGAACGCAACCACGTCGAAAAACCTCTGCTCGATCAGCTTGCGGGGCTTGATTGGGAAA
>JACUUF010000292.1 GCA_014859465.1 Methyloprofundus sp. | reverse complement strand
CAAAAGGCGTGACTCGCATTTGGAATCCGCATATTCGTCCTGAAATTTTAGATTTGATCAATTTTTTGCGTTCAATGGGCGCAAAAATAAATGTTTACGGACAAGAGCATATCGAGGTTACTGGTGTAGAAGGCTTAAAAGGCACGGACTACACCGTTATGCCGGATAACATGGAGGCGATTACTTGGATGGTCGCGGCGGTGATGACCAAGGGGGATATTGAAATCCAACATTTCCCGACACGAGATTTAGAAGTCGCGATGATTCATCTGCGAGAAAGTGGCGCAAAATTCTACCAAGGTGAGGATTCGCTTATTGTTCGTGGCGGTGTATGTTATCCACTTGAAATTAGTACCGGCCCTCACCCTAGTATTAATTCCGATGTACAACCGATTTTAGCTGCTTACGCTGCTTGTGCAAAGGGTGAGTCCCGTATTATTGATTTACGCTTTCCGGGTCGATATGGATATGCGGAAGAAATGGCAAAAATGGGGCTCGATTATCAAGTTGAGGGTAATATGCTGAAGATTTTTGGCAATGGCGGTATTTTAAACGGTGCAACGGTGAGAGCGTTAGACTTAAGAGCGGGCGCGGCTTTAGCTTTGTGTGGTTTGGTAGCAGAAGGCGAAACCCTTGTCGAGGAAGCATGGCAAATTGAGCGCGGTTATAATAATTTTGTGCAGAAACTAAATAACCTTAACGGAAACGCAGTAAAGCTGAAATGATTCCTCAATTTATAAAAATCAATGTATGCTTAAAACAGCATTGCACCCTAAAAATTGGTGGGCTAGCGGATTATTTTGTTGAGCCAGAAACCGAAGAACAGGTAACGGAAGCCTTAGCCTTTGCTAAAGAAAAAGCGCTTTCATATTTTGTAATAGGGCATGGTAGTAACTTGTTATTTGCCGATGAAGGTTATCGTGGACTCATCATTAAGTTGGCTGATAAATTCGCACAGATAGAAATTAATAAAAATCTCATAACAGTTCAAGCGGGTGCTTGGATGCCCTATGTTGCTAGAAAAGCCCAACAAGCAGGCCTGGCGGGTTTAGAACATACGGTAGGCATTCCCGGTAATATCGGCGGCATCATCACCATGAACGCAGGAAGTCAACGTAAAAGTATAGCCACGCATTTAAAAAACATTTGTGTCATGACGGAAGAAGGTGAAAAGCTAATGCTCACACCCGATCAGTGTGATTTTGGCTACCGGCAATCTATTTTTCAAAACAAACCATGGATTATCCTCTACGCTGAAGTCGAATGCGAACTCGGTGACAAAAACCAAATCAGATCAGAAATGCGTGAAATTTTAAAAGAACGGAGATTAAAATTCCCACGAAAACAACCCAACTGCGGAAGTGTATTCAAAAGCAATCCAGCAATGTATCAACAATATGGCCCACCCGGAAAAATAATTGAAGACTTAGGCCTAAAAGGATATTGTATCGGAGATGTTTGTATAGCACCACAACACGCAAACTTCTTTGTCAATACAGGAAAGGCTTATTCCAAAGATTTTTCAGCGTTAGTCACCATTGTAAGGCAAAAGGTTATCGAAGAAATTGGGTTAGATTTGGAGTCAGAGGTATTAAGTGTTAAATAGTTTAGAAGATACAAAAGATAATGAACTCCCTTTAGTTTCAATGATTTCTGTGTTTTATAACAGAGGATATTGTGTAGAAGAATCTGTGAAAAGTATGATTGATCAAACCTATTCAAACCTTGAAATTATTCTCGTGGACGACAAATCAACAGATAATACATTGCAAGAACTAAAAAAGTTTGAGTATGATCCGAGAGTTAAAGTTATAACTCACCCAAACATGGGTTTTACAAGATCAATTAAGAAAGCAATAGAAGAAACTGCAAATGGTGAGTATATAGCAGTACACGGAAGTGGAGATATATCTTTTAAAAGAAGGATTGAAAAACAGTATCTTTGCCTTAAAAATAAACAAGGCTTTTCTGTATGTGGTTGTTTACATAATAATCTAGATATTACAGGTAAAAAAGTACTCGATAGTCATACGTTTAGCTTTGATGTTGTAAAAAAAATACATTTTTTAAATGCAACACCTTTTACGCATGGAACTGCAATGTTTAAAACTATAGATTATAAGTGTTTAGGTGGATATGATGATTTTTTTGAAATTTGTCAAGACTGGGATCTGTGGTTAAGGTTTATAAAAAATGGATATGGTATTTGCTATATTAATGATTTGCTCTATTCTAGAGTAGAAAGAGAAGGGAGTATCTCTAATAGTTCAGATGTTAAAAACTTTAGATATGGTGAATTAATAAGAAAAATACATTTTGAGGGAGAAAAAGGTAGTAAGTTAAAAGCTAGTTTTATTAGAAAAAAAAACTCCACTCTAACCAAAAGTGAAGTTAATATTTATAGGCATCAAAAATCTTTACAGGCGATCAGGCTTTATTTAAGTGGTTTAGATAAAAGCTATTATGAAACTATTGCTTTACTTAGGTCTTACGGTGGTGGGTTGTATAGGTTTAGATTTTTTATTCTTATTCTAAGGATGGCTGTTTTAATTGGCGTGGAAAAGATTTATGTTCTAAGGATTCTTAGAAAGCTTAAAAATTTAAAAAATTTTAGTAAGAAGAATTAGATATGGTATTTATTGATAGTGAAATATATTTAATATTGATTATCTTTTTTTTAGCTTCAATAGTTATGGTTGTTTATTCAGTATTTAAGTTAAAAACAATTACAATTTTAGATGTAGGTATAATACTCTCCTGGTATTATTTATATATAAGGCCGTTGGCTTTGGATAAATGCATTGAATTTGTAAATGTACACGTTTATTTTTGGGATAATAGTCTATATGTACATGGTGTTATTTTAGCATCATTGGCAGCATTCCTTTTTCAGCTAGGGGCAATGTTCGGCTATCCAGTCAGGAAATCTGAAAATTATATTAATTACTTGCAAGAGCCACCAGTTAAAAGTTTTGAAAGCATGTTCTGGTTTTTCTTTTACCTTTTTATGCTTTGTGTTTTGTTTTTATTTTTATTTTATGGTGCTTCATTGTTACCGTGGAATAGACTAGGCACAGGTGCTGCCTCCGCAGGCTTAGCTGGTTTTGAATTTGTTTGGCCATTTTTACGGATAGCTATATTCTTTATAATTTTTACATCTTTATTCCTTTATTTTTATACTGGGAGGGTAAAGTTTTTTATTTTATTTTTAATTGTGGTTTCCTTGGTTATCATTATGGGAAGAAGAGGAATACTTGTTTACCCTATTATTTTTTTCATGTTTGTTTATCTATATTTTATTTTAAATATTAAAAAAAGAAATCTGACTTATTTTTTTAAGCCTTTATATTTTTTTATTTTCCTAGGGGTTTTGTTTATTTCATTTTTTGGTAAATCTTTTGTTTTTCAAATGTTTCTAGGGGACTTTAATGCAAGTCCTAAACAAGAGGTTTCATTTGTTTGTTCTTTTGCAACAGGTGGGCATCAAGAATATGACTTATTTTGGCCTGCAGTCTTGGTAAATTTTTATGGAAATTATAATTTTTTTGATTTCATCCCCGCTATTTTTGGGAATTTTTTGTCCCATGAGTTCAAGTTGTTGCATGCAACTGAGTTGTATTCAATAACAGATAAATTAATGATGACGTACCAACCTGATGATTTCTTATATTTAAAATATGGTATTTCACCAAATATTTACCAGTTTTACTTATCTTATTTTGGATATCTTTTTTTTCCCGTTTTATTTATATTAGGTTTTTTCCTTCGTCGACTTGAGTTTAGTATCGCTAATAAGTTTTTAATTGGTAGTTTCTTTGTTGGTTACTCG
>JACUUF010000291.1 GCA_014859465.1 Methyloprofundus sp. | reverse complement strand
GCTGATGTTTATATCTATTGTTAGGTTGTGTTTTAGCTCCATAGTAACCTACAACATACTTATTTCTATATTCATCCCTCTCGGCCATAGCCATAGGTGAGGTTAAAATTAGCATAAGGGAAACTAATGCAAGCGATTTTATTTTTCTAATTATTTTCATCTTCTTACTCCAAGTATAGGTATAAACGGAAGAATTTTCCGTTGTTGATACTTTATCGTATGAAGCCTGAACGAAAGCTGAACAAGAATAATCTATTCACAGCTGTTTTAATTACTTTCACTTGCAAACACAATATAATCATTATAATTAATACTCAGATTTTCTATATTTAAAAAACAATGATTGAAATTGGTCACTTTAATACCCTTGCTATAAAATCTTATAACGGCATGCAATTACACCTTGATGGTGATGAGTTTGGCGATATATTACTTACTGACAAACAAATCCCCAGAGACGTCAAAGTCGGTGATTCTCTTGATGTGTTTATTTATACGGGAGCAGATTCAGAGATACTTGCTACCTGCAAAAAACCTTTTGTTGAAATGAATGGTGTCGCTTGGTTAAAGGTAGTCTCAGTTAACAAAGCAGGTGCGTTTTTAGACTGGGGGATTGTTAAAGATTTATTAGTCCCTTTTTCTGAACAGGATTATGAACTGGAAGTTGGCGATTATTGTCTTGCTAAAGTATTTATGGATGAACAACATCGCATTGCCGCATCCACTGAACTCAATAACTTCATTGTTGATGAAGCCAGCTACTTAAAAGAAGGTGATAAAGTCTCGCTTATTATCGCGAAAAAGACAGATTTAGGCTTCAAAGCAGTAGTAGATGATGCTTTCTGGGGGGTTTTATATTACAACGAAGTTTTTCAAGACCTTAAAGAAGGACAAAAACTGACCGGCTATATTAAAAAAATTCGTGACGATAGAAAAGTTGATTTAAGCTTAAATAAAACCGGCCATGCCCATGTTGCACCAGTCACCGAACAAATCATTGCTCGTCTTGAAGAAAATAACGGGCATTTAGATTTATCAGATAAAAGTTCACCAGAAGAAATTAATGCCGCCTTTGGAGTCAGTAAAAAAGTATTTAAGCACGCCATCGGCGTCCTCTATAAAGAAAGACGAATTACCCTGACAAAAACCAGCATTACCCTGAATAAGTAAAGCATCCTCACAACGTTTGCGTCAAAGCGTAAAGGAATTCTAGTGCTTGACGAGGCGTTAACTCATCAGGCACCAGTTTTTCTATTAATTCAATGGCAGGATGTGGTTCATTAATAGCAAACAAATCTAATTGCGTACTGCCTATCTCGGTCTGCTGTTCTTTATAGGCAGAAGTCTCTAAATGCCTCAATTTCAACTTAGCTTGTTCAATCACCGTTTTCGGCACACCCGCTAAAGCGGCGACTTGTAAACCATAACTTTGACTAGCAGCGCCCTCTTTTACTGCATGTAAAAAAACAATTTTATCGCCATGCTCCATGGCTTCTAAATGGACGTTATGAATGACACTTTGCTCTTCTGGCAGACTGGTCAGCTCAAAATAATGGGTCGCAAATAAAGTGTAAGCCTGTATTTTTTTCGCCAAATAATCGGCACATGCCCAAGCAAGCGAAAGCCCGTCGAAAGTACTTGTACCTCGGCCTATTTCATCCATCAAAATCAAACTATTTGCCGTGGCATTATGCAAAATATTCGCCGTTTCCGACATTTCCACCATAAAAGTAGATCGCCCACTGGTCAAGTCATCCGAAGCACCAATACGTGTAAAAATCTTATCAATCGGGCCACAACTCATCTTGTTTGCAGGCACAAAACAGCCAATATGCGCAATCAACACAATCAATGCAGATTGGCGCATATAAGTTGATTTACCACCCATATTAGGGCCCGTAATAATTAACATGCGTCGCTCAGGTGAAAAATCTAAATCATTAGCGACAAAGGGAATATCAGCAACTTGCTCCACTACCAAATGTCGGCCACCTTCAATTTTTAAACCATTTGTTTGCTGTAAGACAGGCCGTGCTAAATTCAAACTTTGGCTACGCTCAGCAAAATTAACCAAAACATCTAATTCAGCTAAAGCCATGGCACATTGCTGAATAGGAATTAAAGCAGTAGCAATTGCATTCAATAATTCGTCATACAGTTTTTTCTCAAACGCCAATGATCTCTCTTTAGCACTGAGCACTGTATCTTCAAATTCTTTTAATTCAGTGGTAAAAAAGCGCTCTGCATTTTTAAGTGTTTGTTTTCGCGTGTAAGTATCTGGCACATCATCGGATTGTGATCGAGGGATTTCAATATAATAACCATGCACGCGATTATATTTAATTCTTAAGGTTGCGATTCCGGTATTTTCTTTTTCCCGGTTTTCCATATCCAGCAAAAACTGATTAGCATTTTGACTCAAATCACGCAAATCATCTAATTCTTGATTATAGCCATAAGCAAGCACTCCGCCATCGCGGATTAGTACGGGAGGATTATCAATAATTGCTTTCTGTAATAAACTCAATAATTCCGGTTGTTCAGCCATTTTAAGCGCTAAATCACTTAAAACGGCACAATCAGCTTGTGCTAATTGTCCTTGTAAAGCAGGCAAAGCAGCAAAAGTACTGCGTAATACTAACAAATCACGCGGACGAGCGGATTTTAAAGCAACCCGCGAACTGATACGTTCAATATCACCGACAGAGCGCAATAAATCACGAATTTCTTGATAGCTTTGCTTGACCAATAAAGCGTCAATACTATCGTAACGCTTATTCAGAAGTATTTGATCACGCAAAGGTCGATTCAACCAGCGACGTAAACAACGACTACCCATTGCAGTTATGGTTTTATCTAGCACGCCCAATAAAGTAAACTGTATTTGCCCAGACGGATGATAATCTAATTCCAAGTTACGTCGACTAGCAGCATCCAATAAAATACTATCATCACTATTTTCTACGCTGATACCCTGAATATGCGGTAATGCGCTTTGCTGCGTATCTTTAACATATTGCAATAAACAACCCGCAGCAGAAATAGCAGCTGATAAATACTCACAACCAAAACCTTTTAAATCATGCGTTTTAAATTGTTTTAAAATTAACTTTCGAGCACTTTTTTCATCGAAATGCCACGATGGGCGTCTTGTTTGACCTTTTCGTTCTTTTAACGCTGCCGGCAAAGGCCAATCTTCATCGGATAAAAACTCAGCAGGATTGAGCCTACTCACCTCACTTAACAACTCATTACTTGAATTGACTTGCTGCAAGACAAAGCGGCCACTTGTTAAATCTAAACAAGCTATGCCATAAACCTTTTTTGCAAAAAAAATCGCGACCAAAAAATTATCTTGACGCTCTTCTAATAAAGCCTCATCGGTCACCGTTCCTGGCGTTACGACACGGACCACCTGACGCTCAACAGGGCCTTTTGATGTCGCTGGGTCACCAATTTGCTCACAAATTGCAACTGACTCACCAATTTTAATGAGTTTCGCAATATAACCTTCAGCTGCATGACAAGGTAAGCCACACATAGGAATAGGCTTACCCGCTGAATTTCCTCTAGCCGTTAAAGTAATACTTAACAATTCAGCCGCTTTCTTGGCATCATCAAAAAATAATTCATAAAAATCCCCCATACGATAAAACACCAAAGTATCTTGGTAGTCTGCTTTAATACGCTGGTATTGCTGCATCATAGGTGTATGCACTACGGTTTTGTCAGTCATGGGTATTAAGAAAGTTTATTTAAAAGTAAATCTACAAGCAAAGAACTTAGCTATTTTACCTGTCTGGGCCAAATAAAAGGCAAAAAAAAACCCAGCTTCGT
>JACUUF010000290.1 GCA_014859465.1 Methyloprofundus sp. | reverse complement strand
GATTATTCTGAGGAGAATAAGTATGGCACAACACAATCCATGGCCTGATGAAGGTAATACTGGCCACATTTGGGACGAAGACCTACGTGAGCTGGACAATCCGCCTCCATTATGGTGGATGCTGGCATTTTATGCTGGTTTGATAATGATTGTTTTTTATGCAGTTTATTATCCAACGGTACCATTAGTGGACTCACATACAAAAGGGGTTGCTGGATGGACTCAAATTGAAGAGTATAAAGAAGACTTTGAAGTTCTAAACAACTGGCGTCAACGTACTTTTGCAGCTCAAGAAGAAAAGTTAGCTAGCATGGATGTAGCGGACATCATTAAAGATGATGATCTACGTTCATATGCCGTTGCAACATCTAAAGTGTTGTTTGGTGACTATTGTATGGCTTGTCACGGTGCTGGAGGGTCTGGTAATCCTAACTTTCCTGTATTGGCCGACGATGATTGGCTATGGGGTGGAAGCATCAAGCAAATTGAAGCCTCACTTGAAAAAGGCCGTATCGGCAATATGCCTGCTAAAGGTATGATGGGTAATCTGACTGAAACCGAAATTGAGCAGGTTGCAGATTATGTTATCGCTTTAGCCTCGGGAGAAGCTGACAAAGAAGAATACGCGGCTGGTAAAGCGGTTTATAACGGTAAAGGTTTATGCATGGCTTGTCACGGCCCACTAGGTAAGCCGGTAGCTCCAAATGGGGCGACTAACCTTTCGGGTAATATTGAACGTTTTGTTGGCGTACCGGGTAATTTACAAGCCGATCGTCGTGCATCCATCGTTCACACTATTACTTATGGTGTGAATGTTAAAAAAGACGGGACTTATTTACCTGAAACACGTCGTGCCGAAATGCCTTCATTCAAAGAGCGTTTGCCAGATGCTAACGTTAATATTAAGCGTCTAGCTATTTATGTTCATGAATTAGGTGGTGGTCAGTAAGACCATTAAGGTGCCTTCGTCTGATAGGTACCTTAATTTGAATAGTGATTTTAATCCGTGATTACACATTTTTTAATCACGGGCTTTTAGAATTAAGGAGAATGTTCATGAATGAATTAAACAGTGACTCGGTATTATGGGTGTCTCTGCTTGCCTTGGTTTTCAGTATTGTCGCTTTAGTTGCATTTGGCTGGAAGCTTTTCAAAAGCATGGAAGGCAGTGATAAAGAATAGTCTTGATCACTCGAAGTAAAAAAATAGGTCTTTATAGGCCTATTTTTATTTATGGTACATGATAAATATTTTCAAGGGTTCAGCTGGCTCAAAGCGGGTAGAATAATCGGCTAGCTTAATGTTTGTATAGATCCCCTTAAATTAAGAGAAGGCCCATGTCAGACTCAAAAAAAGATGCGTACCGTCCTAAAATTCATACAGGCTCAGTATTGGATGATGTACAGGTTCATTCAAAAACCCTAGATGATATTGGGGTTGAAATTTTACCTCTACATACAGGGGGCACTGTACATGCAAAAAGAATTGGCGGTAGCTTCCGTACTTTCAAATGGATGGTGGCTTCATTTTGGTTATTATTGTTTGTAGGCCCTTATTTTCGTTGGGATGGCAGTCAGGCCATTTTGTGGGATTTAGGCAATAGGCAGTTTCATATTTTTGCGCTAACGGTTTTACCACAAGATATTTGGATGTTAGCGATGATCTTGTTGTTTTTCGCTTTGTTACTGGCTGCTTCAACAGCCATTGCGGGTAGAGTATGGTGTGGTTATTTTTGCTTTCATACAGTCTGGGTTGACGTTTTTACCTGGCTGGAAGAAAAGTTTGAGGGTAAGCCGGGCAAACGTATCAAACTAGATGCCGAGCCAATGAGCTTTACTAAGTTTAAGATTAAGTTACCTAAGCATATAATTTGGCTTGCGATTGCATTTATGACGGGCTTCAGTTTTGTCGCTTATTTTACCGATGCATTTGAACTATGGGCGCGCTTGATAAGTTTTCAGCTAGGTTATTATGAATTTATAACGATTATGGTGTTGGCTGGTTTAACTTATTTAACGGCTGGTTTTATGCGCGAACAGGTCTGTATGGGTTTTTGTCCATATTCACGCATTCAGGGTGCGATGACGGACACCGAAACGGTCATGCCGACTTATGATCGCGATCGTGGTGAACCACGTGGCCGCCAACGCCGATTGAAACCAGGAGAAGAAGCACCGGTACTTGGAGATTGTATTGACTGTAGAATGTGTGTCGATGTCTGCCCAACTGGAGTGGATATTCGTTTGGGTCAACAGTTTGGTTGTATTACCTGTGGTTTATGTATTGATGCTTGTGATGACATTATGCAAAAGGTTAACAAACCAAAAGGTTTGATCCGTTATGCTGCGATTAATGAATTTGCGGGTAAAGCTCTTCCACCTATTTGGCGGCGTCCCCGTGTAGTTGTTTACTCATCTATCATGGCATTTGCAGCGGCGGCATTGATATGGGGTATGGTTAATATGGCTCCAATTGATATTACTGTTCTCAAGGAGCGCGCCCCTTTATACGTACAAATGAGTGACGGCTCAATCCAAAATAAGTATGAAGTTAAAGTGGTGAATAAAACCAACGAGTATATGCAGGCCGAAGTTGAAGTGTTTGGTCATGACGAACTGATTTATATTGCTGACAGAGTTGCAGAAGTCGCGCCTGGTAATGTCGCCACGATTCGTTTATTTGTTAGAATCCCGCGTAACAAATTAGATGGGCAAGCAACACCCATTGATGTCGTGGTTAAGGATCTAAATAACCCTAATGTTAGTGATCGGTATCGTAGTGTATTTCATGGTCCTAAATAAACGGGTTATAACGTTATTCATAGGACTAAATTAAATGATCGTCTGGTTTTAGGAGATAAGGATGCAAACACAAAAGAAAGACACACGCGATTGGAGTGTGGCTTGGAAGAATCCACTGGTTATTTTCTGGGTGGCGATTATATTGGTTGTATTGATGGTTAACTTTTTCATGGTCAGCATGGCAATAGTCACCAATCCAGGCCTGGTGATTGACGACTTTTATGAACGTGGTAAAAACCATGCCGCTGTTTTGGCTGAACGCCAGAAAATGGATAAATTAGGATGGCAGTTAAAGGTTGATATGCCAGATTTGGTCGAAGCAAAATCCGACCGAATTGGACTCGAAGTACTAGATAAAGACAACGTAAATTTTGATGTAGATTCGGCTACGCTTTACTATTATCGCCCATCAGATCGTAACTTGGATGGATCTTTAGTACTGGCTAGGTTAAATTCGACAGGGAGTTATGCCGCTGACTTGAATTTACCACTAAAGGGTAAATGGGACTTTATTATAGAAGTGGTAAAAGGTGATAAAAAATACAGCATTGGGCAATCGTTTATGGTTAAAGACCCAGAGTAACCAATGAACGATTGCTACCACTGTGGTCAAGAAATTAAGCAGAAAGAGCAGGTTGATAAAATCATACAAGGGCATAATCGATCTTTTTGCTGCCATGGTTGTGCTTCAGTTTGTGAAGTAATTCACAATTCAGGTTTAGAGAGTTTTTATAAACTTTCGCCAGATACTTTGCGCCCAACAGCTCCAGCTCAACTCAATACACAAAGTTCTGATTTTTTTGATTATGATGAAGTGCAGGCCCAGTTTGTTAAGGAACTGGGTCAAGTACGACAAATAACCCTTATGTCGGATGCCATTCATTGTGCGGCCTGTATTTGGTTAATTGAACATAGTCTTGCGAAAGTAGATGGTGTGCTGCATGCTAATGTAAACTTTACTAATAAACAAATTAAAGTACGCTGGGATAATTCAAAGATCCAACTCTCGCAAATTCTTCAACGCCTTAACCAAGTTGGGTACGATGCTCGCCCA
>JACUUF010000289.1 GCA_014859465.1 Methyloprofundus sp. | reverse complement strand
GCTACCCGCTGGTTAACAAATGGCCGGTGTTGTAGTCGGGATAAAATCTTGCTGCCAATTATTTTTGTGCATACAATAAACACATGGAAATCACTTTCGATCCAGCTAAGTGTGCTACCAACATCAAGGAACGTGGACTGAGCTTTGAGCTGGTTGCGGACTTTGATTTCAGTACTGCGCTAGTCTTGGAGGATCTGCGTCATGCTTATCCAGAGCGCCGGTTTCAGGCGCTGGGTTTTCTGGGGTATCGCTTGCACATGCTGATTTTCTCCCCGATTGATGGTGGTATTCGTGTCATCAGCCTGCGTAAAGCTAACAAACGCGAGGTAAAGCACTATGAACAAGCAGCCCAATCCTGAATTGATTGATGAAGATAATCCGGAGTGGAGCGAAGCGGATTTTTCCCGTGCCCGACCAGCTAATGAGGTATTGCAGGAGGTCTTCCCTCGGGAGCTGGCCGATCAGATGCTCAAGCCGCGTGGACGCCCCAAGGCAGAAGTGACCAAGGAGCGCATCACTATTCGTCTTTCACCGGAAGTGGTCAATGCCTTTCGGGCGACGGGTGATGGCTGGCAAACGCGTATGGATCGGGCGCTGAAGGACTGGCTAAAAACTCACTCCCCAGCCTGATGCTCAGCGCGGGTTTGGCAAGGATCGACGCTACCCGCTGGTCAACAAATGGTCGGTGTTATAGTCTGGCTTATGATGACTGAATCATGCGAATACATGCAACTAAAGTCTTGATGTGGCGCTTAATGGTTGAAACCAAGGTTTTATGACCTATTGCAGAGGTAATATTGAAAAATCTTTGTTTTTTTCTGTCGGGTCAACTCCTGCAAATTGAAATATATTTTTTCCGGATGATTTTTCAGATAAATAGTACGGCTTCTTTTCTTGGTATATGCGATTTATTGACTCATGTATGGAAATCCTCATTTTCTGATAAAATTCGTGTCTGTTTGATTTGTTGAAATCAAATGTAGTACCAGGTTGAATTGCCAGCATTAAATAAGGGCTTGCTCTTATCTTTGCTGGATGGTCAGGTGAGGCAAGAACGGGGAATAGCTTCTTTTGATTCCAGTAGAAATCAAAGTCCTGAGCGTTAGGGTTTTTTGTTTTACCCTCTGGCCAATCTGCTGAGTCATTTTCTCGCAAGTGATTTATTGTTTCAATTAAGAAATCAAACTCGGAGAATTTTTTTGGTTTTTCTTTTATTAAAAAAACTCCGGTTAGGTAGCTTTTTTCTTTTTTGCAAATTGCCTCGCCGGTTCTTTTTATGTAGTCAGCTAGCTCGAATGTTAAATCATTTTTAAATTCATTGATGTCGTCAAAAAGGCAAAAAAGCATAAACCCTTTATTAAATGAGGCTTTAGCAAAGAGGCATGGAAAAAACTCAGAATTGAAGAAGTTGTCCAGCTCTTTGAACATGGCAGGCTCTTGCTTTTCCAGCTCTTTCTTGGGTATCATTTTTCCTCCTCAAGTTCTTTCTTATCGATATATAGCGATATGGCTGACTTTATATCGTTTCTGAATGCACTGCACTTTTTTATGGAGATATCCTTGCTAAGTGCCCCATTAACTAAAAAAGATGCCGGACACATCTCGCAAAAGTTGTAAGCAAAACACTTCGAGCAATCATTTTCTTTGAACTTGTTAAATTCTTCGTGAATTCTTTGAGATATTTCTTCTAGGTTAGCGGTATCGTCTTTTATTATTGAGTAGTTCTGTATTCTCTCGCAAAACTGAATCTCACCTCCGGCTCTGATGTATGTTCTATTAGCGAATGGTATGCAGTTTTTTTTACCTTTTGGTGCTTCTTGATCAAGCTTTCTGTAATTGATTTTATCAATAAGAATGCCCATGAACCCATTTTCTATTGGGGGAATATTTTCTCGATAATAACCTTTTTCATGGAATAGGCTTATGGCTCTCTTGCTTGTCGATTCATTTATTTCTAATGACTTGCTTATCTCTGCCGAAAATCTAACTTTGTTGTGATCTATTATTTTTGAGTTCTCGAAAAAATTATTTATGTCTTCTATTTCCTCTTTGTTGTTTATAACGCAGTTGAATGCAACTCTTTCTCTGTAGAATTGAGGGTGATCTTTCTTTATTTTTTTGAGTGACTTTAGTATTGTTCTCCATGTTCCTTGCTTGTTTTTTTTAATTCTATATTTGTCGTTTACTGCTTCAGGTCCATCAATGCTTATAGTTAAGGTGAAGTCATTGTCCACCAAAAACTGGGTGCTTTCTTTGTTGAAAACAGTCCCGTTTGTTGTTAGTGAGTACTTTATTTTTTTGTTTGATAGTGTGTTGGAGTATTCGACAATTTCTTTTATTGTTTCAATTTCAAGGAGTGGCTCTCCACCATAAAAAACTATAAATGCTTCATTCTTGTTTGCTCTTCCGTAGAATCTTTCGACGTTTTTCTTTACCTCAGATATATCGACTGTTTTTTTTCCATGCTTACGCTCAGAGTTTTTATTCTCTTCATCAAAAACACAATATTTGCATCTTAGATTGCACTTTTCGGTAAGTTCAATTATTAGTGTTTTTGCGTTGCTAGAAACTTGTTTTTTTATTTCAGTTGATGATAGGCTTAAGTCTCGTACACCTGACCTTCCTTCAAAGTCCTGATTGCTTATTCTTGCGTAATCATCCTGATTAACCTTGTATATATTGTTAGATATCCCGTCAAATATATAAAAATTTCTACTTTCTGTTCTAATTTTTAATATGTTGATATCTTGAATCATTTTGAATCCCCCAAATAAAAATGCAGGCAAAGGCCTGCATTTTTATTTTTTGTCACTGTGGTTACCGTGCGTAGCCACCTTGCAGTGTGCAAGCCATCTGCACTTCACCTGATTCAGGTTTGAATACGGGTTTAAGTTCAACTGTGTTCATTGGCTGCTCCTTCATTCCATTTGCTGTTTGCGGTTGAGTCATTAATTTACAATGCAGGGGGGGGGGTGTCAATAATATTGATCTAATTTTTTCAAATAAGTTGAAAGCTTAATAAAATCAATGTGCTACGGCTGATCTTTTGGATTTTCCGAATGGTATGATTCTTTCTTATTGAAAAATAAAGATATTTTTTTATGAAAGTTGATGAAAATATAGATTATATTTTGTGGCACGTCCTTGTGAAGTTTTAGGTGATCCCTCGGGCAGCTTTGATTTCTTCGCTGGTGTACAGGCCATCGTAGGCTTTTTTGGCTTCACGAATCAGAGCATCGCTCGCCTTGATTTGTTCAGTAGAAACAAACTCATAGTCGCATTCATCACAGACTGAGTAAGGCAGGAGGGCAGTCACAAAGCCACTTTTGTACTTGATTGTTTCATTTTCTTGGTGCGTGCTCACTGATGCTGATCCGCACAGGCTGCAGTTGCTCATCTTTTTTCTCTCTATGCTAAGAGCTCAAGTGGAAGGAGGCTAAGTTTACCGATAGCTTTCCATTAACTAATGAAAGCTTGATATACAACTGGTCTTGCCTTTCTTCTTGGCTTTTATCTAAGCAAGTATAGGTGTAAACGTAAGCATCCATCTGCTGAGGATGACCACGGTTGATGTAGGTATGAGGTTTGTCAAAATGCTGGGGCGTTAGTCCCTGCAAGCAGGAAATGACATCAGAGAGTTCATAGCCCAGATTAACAATGTCTGTGCGAGCTTTGCGTTCATAGATGATGTCCTCTCTAGCTGCCGCTTCTTTGACAATATTCAGGTCGAAGAATGGCTTGTGTGGATTGTGCTCAACTCCTATGAGCCTTCTGCCTGTCAATAGGCCGCAGAGTTTTTTATTGGCCGCGTGAGCGGCCAACATCAAGTCCCTGAGCCAGTGATCCTACTTCATCTGTCATCGTTGGCTGTTGGTG
>JACUUF010000288.1 GCA_014859465.1 Methyloprofundus sp. | reverse complement strand
AAACGGTCGTTAGCAGCCTTAATTGCAGCATCCCAAATAACATCAATAGTTGTTTTACCCATCCGCTCAATGCTTTCAGGAATAGGGGGGCTGTCCGTTTCGCTTTTTTTAAGGCTTCGCCACTCGCGCATAACAGGTGAAATATGAGAAAACGAGGCTCTACAAATTTTACGAATATCCTGATTGGTTGGGTTCGCATTCCCAAGCAATACACACTTCTCAGCAGCCTCAATAATTCTCGCTTTGGTTTTTTCGCTCACGATAATTGAATCACCATGATTAACCTTTTCTTTTTTCACCAAAGCTGTTTCGCGGCCACCGTATAAGTAGTCGTCCATAAATATTGTTCACTTTAGTTGATAGACACGGATATTTTAAACCAAAAGCCAAAGGGAAATACAAAAATACAATACAGTAATACAAAATAATTTTCGGCGCGGCTCGCTAATGGCTTGTTAGGTGAAGCCATCCTTCACGCTGATTGGTGAATCATTCATCCACGCCAAGGCAGACAAATCAATCACACCCACACGCCATCCAGTAGTTGTGGCCAGCAACCTTACAACCACACAACAAAGGCAAAATCAAGATAGAGGCCACTAACAACCCTCCCCACCATAAACCGCCTGTAATCAACATTACAGGCGGTTTTTTGAGTATTACTGACCCTTTGAAATTTTTTTTGTTTTTTTTTGGCTTTTGCCTAGGAATTGGCTTGGGTGATTACTGACAGAGAAGAAACAGGCTAATGCTTTTAAGGCTGTGCCCTATATTGTCTTTGATGATTGAAATTATAGCAATGCTGGTGCTGATATTTTATTTACTACCATTTCAATCTGTTGATGTACAGGCATTTGCGGAGAATTAGAATTATCGATTATGAAGTCGGCTGTCTTTGATGGCGCAGCTTGCGGCAGAGTCTTGATGTATGCGTCCCAGTTTTCCAACTTCCAATTGTCACGACTCTCGCCTCGACCAACAATGCGACCATGCGCAGTGGGTGTATCGACATGAACCCAAATAGTGACAACTTCGCTACCAAAAGATTTCGCCTCAAGAGAAACTTCATCTAACCATTGAGGATCGTCAAATTCACGAATAAAAGGTGCGCTACATATAACCGACCGGCCAATCTCGATATTATCCAGTGCGTGCTCAATCATTGTTCTATATTCGACACTCCTAACACTTTCCAAATAAACTTTTGATTCACGGTCGTCTGCGTGCGACCCTAGAAGCTCCAGCATACGTTCAGTGAAAAAACGCGATACACTGTCCTTATCTACAAAAAATCCTATTCGTTTAGCTATCTCCTTGCCGATCAAAGTCTTTCCACTACCGGGAACCCCGCCAATCAAGATCAACTTTTTATTCATATGGGGATATCCAGAGAAATTTCAACATCGTACCGATCAAGAGCATCCCAAGAAATGTACTTACCAAAAGTTTCTTCTTGGTATTCATCGTTTACTACAACAACCCCCTTGTCGAAAACGCAACTTAGATAGCCCCTGAAAACCCCTCGCCCATCCTCGCCTTGCTTCATGCTGAGCATAGCGGGATTGTGCTTCGCTTTGTCGGCCAAGAGACTGTAGATTTCCTTTTCTTTAATGATCATGGCATGACCGATAAAATTATTCATGGCTATATTCCTTTCACCAAAAATGCAGCCAAGCAGCCCACATCGACAACCACACCGCCCTGCTTTTGGTCGGCAATAAAATCTTCCACCGTTGGCGCTAATCTTGTAAGCATTACGAAAAACCATCCTTACCGCAAATATCTTCATGACATTCTAGTGCAATGTTTTGCATGACCTTCAAGATTGCGCTTTTTATTTCAGGCATCTTTTCATTTCGCTGTTCATCATTCATGCCTGCTGTAGCATGAGCAACGAGCAAGTCATACATCATACCAGGTGGCGTTACCGCAAATATTCTCTTGTACTCAGCATAAATTACGTCGTAAGTGCCGTTGATCATAATTTCTCTACTTTGGTATGTTTTCGAAAAGAGTTTAACACGCCTTCATCTACAACAACAAACCAAACCAAATGGTGATAGGACGAAGAACACGATTTATTTTCTCTTGCGCTTATGGTTTGTTTGTATATAATAATTGGACAACCAAAGAGGGCAAACCAGATGCAAAAATTCGACATACTCCCAGACCAGAGTGAACTACTCGCAGCTAAAGCAGCGAGCTTCCAAGATAACAGCCTAAGCCGCTAACCCTTCTTTTTTGACGCTTCGTTGGACACCGCTAGTCGAGCTTTCGGCTCGGCTAGTCTTACGATTGCCTCCACGTCCACTATCTGACTGGGTTCTTAGAACTCCATCGTCAGACAACACCGTTCCAGTGTCTAAAATTAGATTAATTGCCCGCTTCTTAATGACCAGTGATGCGTTGTTATCTGCATTGTCAGTGTTTCCACAGTGACCGCACACAAAGCGTTCTTGTGATGGACGGTTGTCGGGGTGAGTGTAACCGCACTTGGCGCACTCCTGACTTGTATGAGCGGGGTTAATCTTAAATACCGCCTTACCCGCTTGGTAGGCTTTGTATTTGGTGTAGGTTTCTATGATGTGCCAGCCAATGTTTAAGATAGACTTGTTTAGCCCTGCCTTTTGCTTGGCTTTGTTTGACACATATCGACCTTGTTCGTCCTGCTTTGCCTTTGGCTTGCGCGTCATGCTTGAGGTTCTTAATGCCTCGAACACAATAACCTTAGCTTGACTATCGACTAACGAACGACTTGTCTTGTGAGCAAAGTCATTACGAATATTCGCCTTTTTAGCATGATGCGTAGCAATACGGTGCTTGGTTTTGCTCCTGCGGTTTGAGCCTTTAGTTTGACGCGCCAACTTGCGTTGTAGTCGCTTAATGTAACGGTCGGCTTTGGTCATGTTCTTTTTCTGATTGTCGTAGAAGTCGAACGTCATTGAGCCAGCATGAGCAGGGATGGCAACACCACGGTCTACGCCGATAGTGTGTTCTTCTAAATACTCTTTTGTTGAACCTTGCAGGAAGGCTAAGTGTTCAGCGTTGCTTAATAACTCTGACTCATCCTTTTCGTTCTCGTAGCAGAAGGACACATAATATTGACCACGTTCTTTACGCACATAAAGCGAATTCGGGATCTCGAACTTAGCATGTGCTTTAAACGACAAGTAGCCAATATTATTGGTCTTTGTACCGATAAATAGGCGCAAGTTTCCATCTTCGCAACGGTCGAAACGGAATACCTCGCGAGTAAGGTAGAGACTACCGCGATCAGTTTTAGGTTTACGCTTAGGTCGCCCACACGCGCCTTTCATGAATTTTTGATACGTTTGATACCAGTTAACCGCACTGTTGCGGATAATCTGGCTAGGACACTTGTATAGCCACGGCGTGAGCTCTTTTGATTTGAACTGAGAGGTTTTCTGATCAATCGGCGCATAAGTGCCAATCGGGTAATACTTCCTTGCAAAAGTGCGGTAATACCTTTCCTCATCCACTTTGGCATTCCAAATGCTACGCGCACATCCCATCCACTGGCTTAATACCAGCTTTTGGTCTGATGTAGGATTGGCGCGTAACTTGATGCCAGTGAGCATGGAGTTTCCTTTATTGATTTCTGTGTAAATGTTATTACACTACGCTTACGGCTGTCAATCTAGCATGAGGTTGTTATGTACGAGTGGAGAACAGGAAGAAGCTGCATTTTTAAGAATAATGCACATCTAGTATTTGTGACTAAATACAGGCACGGTGTGTTCACTAAAGAGATGTTGGATAGAACGAAAGAGATCATGGAAGAAACCTGTCAGCAAATGGATTGCGAGCTTTTAGAGTTTGGTGGTGAGCATAACCATATCCACATGATGATCTCTAT
>JACUUF010000054.1 GCA_014859465.1 Methyloprofundus sp. | reverse complement strand
CCTAGTAATTTTGCTGTTTGTACTTGGTTTTTATTGCAAAAATCAAATGCTTGTAAAATTACTTTGCGGTTTATATGCGCATATAAATCAGCTGGACACTCATTAAAAAGCTGCTGTAGTGCGCTGTCTAGTTTATTGACTACACCTTCAGCTTGTGGCTCCACATTGACATCGGTCTTGTTGGCATGCAACTTTGCGGTATCAACACTGCTAACCTTGATGGTTGGCAAGTTCAAATCAAAGGGCGTTAGAAACTTGCCATTGCTCACCAGTAAGGCACGATGTATGACATTTTCCAACTCGCGAATATTACCTGGCCAGGGGTAGCTCAATAAAGCCCGTTCAGTTTCAGGTAATACCTCAGGTTTTGCGGTGTGCAGGCGATCGCTATAGACATTAATAAAATGAGCAACCAACGGAGCAATGTCATTAGGACGCTTACGCAACGGTGCAATTTCTAAAGGAACGACCTTAATTCGATAATACAGATCTTCGCGGAAACGTCCTGACTTTACCGCCTCGGTTAGGTTCACGTTGGTCGCAGCAATTAGGCGAACATCGATGGGTACAGTCTTTCTAGAGCCAATAGGAATGACCTCGCGCTCCTGAAGGACACGTAATAATTTTACTTGAGTTGAAAGCGGCAAATCACCAATCTCATCAAGAAAAAGTGTTCCGCCATTTGCTGTTTCAAACCAGCCTTTTTTAGAGCTTGTGGCTCCTGTAAACGCACCGCGCTCATAACCAAATAGCTCGCTTTCAACCAATGTCTCTGAAAATGCCCCACAGTTAATTGCGGCGAAAGGCCCTGCTCGCCTAGCGCTAAGTTTATGTATGTGCCTTGCAACCAACTCTTTACCGGTGCCTGTGTCACCTTTTATTAAAGCGGTTGCGTTACTGGGCGCGATGCGTTCAATTAACGAGAGTAGCTTTTTTGATTTTTCATCTGCAAAAATTAACGCACTTGCCCTAATGGACAAACTAATTTTTTGTGGATCTGGATACTCCAAAATAGGGTTAGGAAAAATATCGCTTTCCAATATATCGCTAGGTTGAGCTTGTGAGTTATACATTTTTTTCTCGAGTAATTATTGTTTTAAACTGTGTTAAGCGGGGGCTGAATGTTATTCAACGGCAACTCCGCGCTCATCAAACAAATCTTCAAACAGGATTGAGCTTAAATAACGCTCCCCCGAATCCGGCAGTATCACAACAAAGATTTTGTTAGCGTTCTCAGCGCGTTTTGCATAACGCACAGCCACAGCCACAGCAGCTCCGCTGGATATACCCGACAAAATACCTTCTTCCCGTGCTAAGCGCTGCGCATACAAAATAGCCTCCTCATTACTGACCTGTGCAATCTCATTGACCAAGGATAAATCAAGGTTTTCCGGCACAAAGCCTGCGCCTATTCCTTGAATTTTATGTGGTCCTGGTTTGAGTTCTGCACCTTTAAGCTTCTGGCTCAGCACAGGGCTGGCATCTGGCTCAACCGCAATGGTGGTGATCGCTTTACCCTGTGTATTTTTAATATAGCGCGAGACTCCAGTGATTGTTCCTCCGGTGCCGACACCTGCGACAAAAATATCGATTTTACCCTCGGTGGCAGCCCATATTTCAGGACCTGTTGTTTGCTCATGGATGGCTGGATTAGCCGGATTTTTGAATTGCTGCAATAACACATAACGATTAGGGTCGGATGCGGCGATCTCTTCTGCTTTGGCAATCGCTCCGGTCATACCTTTTGCACCGTCGGTAAGCACTAGCTTGGCGCCATAAGCAACTAATAATTTGCGGCGTTCTATGCTCATGGTGTCTGGCATGGTGAGGGTGAGAGGAATGCCACGAGCCGCGGCAACAAAAGCGAGTGCAATACCGGTATTGCCACTGGTGGGCTCTACGATTGCTTTACCGGGGCCTAATAAGCCGCGCTGCTCTGCGTCCCATATCATGGCAGCACCGATACGGCATTTAACAGAATAGGCGGGGTTACGCCCTTCTATTTTGGCCAGCACGGTTGCGGGTGCATGATCTGTTATCCTATTGAGTTTTACCAGCGGGGTATTGCCTATAGATTGAGCATTATCTTTAAACCAGTTTGTCATAAAATATTCCCCTAATTTACTAGCACAGCATTGCATTGATTGCGCATTACCAAAATTGTTACTTTATCAAGCTATATTAATAAATAAAAACAATTAAATAGCATTTATATATCACTAAAAGAGATATAGGAAATGTCATTATTCGCAAATGATTATCTTTAGTCAGAAAGATCAGCTATATATCGGGTTTAGAGGGAAATCTGGGCGAGCTTGAAAATACGCCACTCAACACTCACCTGCGTTGTCACAACTAAGCATCACTTGAGGGGGGGGTAAATCACGTATTTTTTAATACGTTTTAGCATGATGCCTGTGATATTTGGATGTCAATGCAATAATCCGCAATTTCTAGCTGGCTATGCCCTGATCCTTTGGCATAGGCTGCTATTATTACTTAATGGCTCGCGACAGCTTGGCGCTCTATTTCAGCCATTCTCGGACAAGACCAAGGGCAGGACTTATGTGGCATCTGAGCTCGCTCATTGCTTATCTAGTGAAGCGCAAAGAAGGCAATGACTTTTTAGCGTTTTTCGGATTAGCTCTTTAATGCTAGGCAACAAAAAAAGCTAATCCAATCTACGAGCGCGCTAAAAGGGTGTAGTACTGTTTATAACTGAAATTCAGCGGCGTTTAAGCCTAACTCTACCGCGATTCGACGCGCCATGGCTTTTTCATGGTCATCAAAATCACCATCAGCGGCACCGACCGAAATCACTAAACGCATAATCAAACGTGCAGCTTGGCTATTGTTTTTCATTTTACCTAAGGCTTCCAAAGCTTTAGCCTCACCTAAATCATTATCGAACTCTAATTGACTAACAAATTCGCCAAATGCGCCAATAATATCGGTTGTTTTGAACACCGATAATGGCTCATAGTTTTCGATAAACTTAACCATTTTACGTTTTTCTTCGGGTGAGATTTCACCATCTGCTAACGCTAATAAAGCAGACCCTGCCATTGCCGCTTGTAAAAAGTCTTTATTCTTAAATTTCAAAGCTTCTGTTTTTAATTCATTTGCTTTTTCTTTCAATCCTGCCATTAAATCTTTTAAGCTCATATTATTATCCTCTGTTGGTTATTATTAAAATTTAACTTACCTCTTTAATCAAAGACACCGCCCGATAAGGTAGGTCGGCTTGATACAGTACGGTTACTTGTTTTTCTTTTGCCAGTATACTTAAATGTGCCACGGCTGCATCGTCTTTATCGCGCAATAGCACTAAATCTGGCACACGGCGTAATAAAACACGGGTCGCTTCGCCTATGCCCGGCTTAATTCTATTTTCATCACTGATTTGATATTGCTGTTGTAGGCGAGCAATGAATGCTTTAGATTGCTGTTGCAAGGCAATACAATCAAGCTCTGCCGGCTGCTCATACTCTGCACGCAAGCGTAACTGTGCAATACAGCCTAATAATTGCGTGACAAACCATTGTGACAAATCAGCTTCTGCAAACTGTTGATAAAACACACAGCCATGAAAATCCTGCGCATCAATATAATCGGCATTTAACACCGAGCGACTGATTAAGCCTGATAAGGTGGCATTTAAAATCGATGAGGGAATTAAATAATCTTCGGCACTGGCCGCTACCGCTGCCACACCTGCTAAATCAACCAGTACATACAAGCCTGAATCAATATGCCATTGATAGCGTTGGTTAAAGTCTGCAATACTGTGTTTTAGCTCACGCGCAATAACCCCCTTACCTGTCCAGCCATCAACAAAGACAATACTGCTGTCTGCATGTCGCGCCAAAATATAATTTAAGGCATTTTCGTCGATGCCTCGATCACGAATAATCGAAAGCGAATAATGACTGACCTCACGCTGAAAATACTGACTCAAGGTATGCTTTAGCACCACACCCACGGGCGTTCCTGCACGCGCTAAAGACACCAAGACAATGTCGCCCTTACGCCGTTCAGAAATTTTCTGTGCCAAACTAAGGCAATCGTTTGCCATTTGCATTTGATTATCCTGCATAGCTCGATGAAATAGCTGCATGTATTGCGCTGACGGCAAACTTTCATGGCTTAACATCTCACTGTAATGGCGCTGCTCTTTCTGAATACGACGTTCTTTTTCCTGCACCGAAGTATCAGGCAGAGCAATCACTTTTAGTAAAATCTGCACATCATCGGCACTATAACTGCCCGTAAATATAGCGGCACTCATACTAAACGGTTGTGTAATTGGGTATGTTTCGGTGTCATCATATAATCACATAAAGCCATAAATGGCGCATCACTTAAACTATCACCCATGCCCATCGTGACAATTTCACCATAGTCTTGTTCTAAGGCTTTTATGCGATATTCAACCGCATGTGCTTTATTCACACAGCGCGGTAAAATTGTTAATGAATTGCCATTTAAATACACTTGAAAATCAGTATATTCGATTAATAAAGGCTGTATACAGGCATGCAATAACTGGTGTAATTCAGCATGATTAGCTTGCAGATGCCTTACTTCCAGATAATAATCCAAGTTCGATTCAGTGATAATACACACTAACAAGGCAATGCCTTGTGCCTGTGCATACTGTTCAATGACTTGTTTGAGCTGCCTTAATATATTGGATAACAGCACAAGCGGCTCTGCTATTTGAGCGCGCCATTGATGATCTTCAGCGCCATCAGCAGATATGATCGTTGCCCCATGATTTAAAATAGCACCATCGACACAAGGCACACCTAAGTCCACTCTAGCATATGAAGCTTGCGCTCTGGCTGTAGTCGGAATAATACGCCATTGCTCTGCTAATAGTTGCAATACCGCTTGCTGTTTAGGTGAAAAATACGAGCTAGGCTGACCCGCAAGGTTATAACTTGCGGGCGTCGCCTGATCAAGACTTGCACATTTTCGGGCGGTCTGAAAAACGGTATCGTCTAAATCAAGAAAGAGAAATTTTTCCATCGGCATAATAAAGCAAATCAGCATGTAACTGCTGTGCAAACTGAGTTAAAGACCGACACAAAGGCGTTTCATGACAAATAATGATGTGATCATATTGGCCTACACGCACGTTATATAAATAATTGGGGATATTGTCGGCATAGTTGTCCTGCAAGACTATTTTTTCCCGAATAGCACCACCTTTTAATAACGGCGAACGGGCAGTAGATTGTACTTTCACATCCCATCCATGCTGTTCTAAATAATGCGCGATTAAAAAGGCCAAATGGACAAATTCACCGGTGCCTAACACTAAAACTTTAGCGTCAGATTGCCAGGTTTGTATTAATTTCAGTAATGCCGTTTTATCCCATGGCATTTTTCCATGAAGACCTAAACGGCCTGCTTTTAAGGACAGATTTTGACGCTTGCATTCTAACTTACTGTTGACATTAGGCACCTGTGTGTATTGATAATGCGCATCACGTTTAAAATCCATCTGAGCGGATAAGGCATTAATAAACTGCACATCTACACCCACTAATTGTTGTATCTGCGTTTGGCGCTGCGCATTAATGAAACTCAGAATACTGACAATTAACACGCACTGTAACTGCGGATTTACTTTTTGATAAGCGGCAATTAAATTGACAAAAGTGCTGCCTGTCGTCACCTCATCATCAATCAACACCAGCGTTTGCGCAGACAAAAAGGTATTTTTTAAGTCCCTTTGATGCGGTACATAGAGATAAAATTGGCTGGCATGACTGTGTTGCTCTTGAAAATCCAAGGCCTGAACAGCATTTAAAAAATAACGCGAGGTATGGATAAAAAGATGTTCGGACTGATCGCTCAGCTCTAAATAGGCTTCGTAAACACCCTGACCTAAACCTGCTGCGGCTTCTGCCATGCCAATAAAAACACTCGAGCCCACTATTGATTCAGCCAAGGCTTGCGCCAAATACTGATGCATACCCAGCATTTCTGTGGGCTGAGAAGGCCAGTACTTAGCTAATAACTTACTGACGAACATAAAACCGCGCTGAGGATTTTGCCGAGCGGCATAATCTGTTAGCTCATTGAGTTCAAAATCACTAGCCGCCAAGGTTAAGTTTAACTCTCCCGTAGGCAAGGAAATGCTTATAGTAGACAAGATAAAACCTTATTTTTTAGCATGCTCAACGTATAAAAAAAGCTCCAGACACGAACGGTATAACTGTCGCGACTGAAGCCTTTTCACTAGATAAAAGTCTTGTTACTTAAACACTTACACCAAAACTAGCAGCCAATGGGCCTAAGCCGCCTGCAAAGCCTTGACCGACAGCTTTAAATTTCCAATCACTATTATGGCGGTATAACTCACCAAAGATCATGGCTGTTTCAGTACTGGCATCTTCTGATAAATCATAACGCGCCACTTCATTATCATTAGCAGCATTGACCACACGAATAAAAGCATTGCTAACTTGGCCAAAGTTCTGTTTACGCGTTTCCGCTTCATGAATCGTCACGGCAACAATCACACGCTGAATAGCAGCGGGAACGTTAGCTAGAGTAATCTCCACGACTTCATCATCACCGTCACCTTCGCCAGTGGTATTATCACCCATGTGCTGTACTGAACCACATTTGGATTTTAAGTTGTTATAAAAAATAAAATCGGTATCCGCTGTCACTTTACCATGCGCATCGACTAAAAAAGCGACAGCATCCAAATCAAAATCTGCACCATCTGTAGCACGATTATCCCAGCCTAAACCTAGCGCTACTTTGGTTAATCCAGGTGCTTCTTTACTTAAATTAACATTACCGCCTTTACTTAATGATACTGCCATCGTGATATCCTCGTTGTTATGTAAATAATGTTATAAATATTGTTGTTGAACGGTTTTGACAACCTGCTCTAACTTGCTATCTTTAGTTGCATCACCAATCGCCGAAAATTTCCAAGCGCCATTGTGCCGATACATTTTACCCATAATCATCGCCACGGATCCGGCAAATTTTTCATCATTGGCAATATCATAAGTAGCAAAAATTTCATCCACTCGACTGGGCGTGCCTTCATAAATACGCACACTGGCAAAAGGAATCTCTTTAAAATCTTGGTTTTTATATGAATTTAGAATAAAAATCACTTGATCAGCATTGCTATCGAGTGCCGATAAATCAAGCGTAACGACTTCATTATCCAAACCATCATCCCCGCCAACATCACCTTCCCTGTCATCACCTGAGTGTTTGATGCCACCTTTTTTAGCTTGCAATTGACCAAAATATACTAAATCAAGGAGTGTTTTATTACTATCAAATAAAGCCACAGAAAGATCCAAATCCACCGCGACCATTTTTTTACCAAGCAGGCCTTTTTTCTCAATCGCGCCCCAGTTAGCGCCCACACATAGATTCTTTAATACTCCGCCGCTTGATTTTTCAAGACTAATGCGTTGCCCTTTTTGTAATGAAATTGCCATTGCTTATTCCTTATGTTGAAGTCAAATAATGAGTTTGTTCTGAAAAGGTTTTTCGTAACACGATTAATGGCGAGTCACTCTCTAGATCATTTTATTTAAACTTACTTGCTGTAAAGCTATTCGTATTTTTAGCTTCATTTTCTTTTTTATACTGAATAGATGAATACACAGAAAGCGCAATTAATATCGCACCCGCCAAACCAGTAATCACTTCAGGCACATGCACCGTCATACTGAGCAACATAATCGCGGCTAGCACCCCAATTGCATAATGCGCACCATGCTCCAAAAAGATATATTCGTCTAATGTACCTTGACGCACCAAATAAACCGTTAAGCTTCGAACAAACATCGCTCCCATAGCCAAACCCAACATAATAATAACAACATCTTGGGTAATAGCAAAAGCACCAATCACGCCATCAAAAGAGAAAGAAGCATCCAATACCTCTAAATAAATAAAACTCATCATGCCGGCTTTTTTGACTAGTCCACTAACCGCTTCACCTTCTTCAAATAGTGCCGCTAAACTATCCACGGTAACAAACAAGATAACACCAAAAACACCCGCGACAAGCGCTTCTAAGCGAACCTCTTCAGGCAATAGACCTTGTATAAGCAACAAAAGACTTAGAGAAATAATCACTTCAATCGCTTCTAATTTACCCCATGAAGCTAATTTTTCTTCAAGATAGCCTAGCCAATGAAGCTCTTTGCCTTCATCAAAAATAAAAGAGAAAAAAACCATCAGTAAAAACATTCCACCAAATGCAGCAATTTGTATATGTGAAGCCATTAAATGCTGCGCATACGTTTCGGTATCATTTAAGGCCATATCGGTCACACCAGCAAAACTAATCCCCGTTGCCACGGCGACAATGGCAATAGGAAACAATAAGCGCATACCAAAAACGGCCACTAAAATCCCCCATGTTAAGAAGTATTGTTGCCACTTAGCATCCATACGCTTTAGGATTGAAGCATTAACCACGGCATTATCAAAAGATAAACTAACCTCTAATACACCGAGTATAAGCGTAATAAAGGCACCATAAACACCAGCCCATAAATAGGACAAAACGACACAGATAAGAGTAACAAGAAAAGAAAGACGAAAATGTTGCATAAAATTATTCCATTATAAACAAGGATTTATGTTTAGCGTTTATTAAACAACTGCGGCGACTTAGGTTGCTCTTTTTTTTGCAAACAATGATAAGCCGCATTTTCAAAGCGAATTCTCAATGATTGCGTGCTTTTATTTTCTTTAATAAATTTTCCAGCTTCAATTGCCGTTAAATCTTTCAACATAAACTGAGCAATGCACATACAGGGTTTAGCATAACGCTGTTTATCATATTCTTTATTATTTGATTGAGCGACCTCTCTAGCAACACACTGTTCAGCAAAATCATGCTCAAACACATGCTTCTGTATATCTGTTACTGTCGCATCATGCGTATGATCAAAAGGATTATGTGCTTTTTTGGCTTGCTGCTGCGTAGGCTCATCATCAGAACATGCACTCAATATAAGTACCAAACTGAAACTGAGCATCAACGAACTTAATTTAGGTATATTTTTCTTTTGCATAATGATCGACTAAAAAATAAATAATGTTTACACTGAAGAGTGGCTAAAAATATAATTAAACCTGAATAGTATCATACAACAGGCACATAAAAAGAAATGCCTCCCAGGCAATCACCAAGAAAATTATTACTTTTTCATAAATAACAAACTAAAAGTAACTGGCACAGCCGCATTAATACTTTGTAACTTAGCAATATTACGCAGCGTATTAACCCCTTCCAGTAAATTAAACTTACTTAAATCCACAATAAGCGGCTGCTTAGAATAAACCAATAATTTACCTTCTTTTAACTGAGTCACCTGCACAACTACCGGTAAAGTTTGCTTTACACCATATAGATCAATAACGGCATATAACTCCATTTCTTGGCTATAGCCTAATTTGATAGCCTTTATAGCTTCTGAAGCTATTTTCAAGCTGGCAGTTGCTTCTGGAAATTTGCTAATATTAAAAAATAGTGTGCGCAAACGTTCATCTCTAATCTCAATACCTGTATCAACGCTGCTTAAATCAATTATTAAAGTTGCTTGATCTCCCTTAATATCACCTTGCATAACATTAAAACTCTGCACTTCGGTCTTGCTGGCATTTTTAGTGGTCGTAAAATTTAATACCGAATTACTCTTATCTAACACCCAATCAGCAAAAACTGACTGCGACAAGACTAACAAACTAAAAAATATTATTTTTCTCATGATTTATATCCCTGCGTTTTAAAAAAATTTATTTCTGAGCGGTAAATATACCGTATTCGACTAAGTTATTATGAAATAAATGATGTTGCGCTAAACCTACTTTAAAATTAGCGGTCTGAGTTTCACTGCGCAACCCTAGCCACTGACTTATCTTTTGTACTGGCTGCAGTCGCTTAGCTACTTTATACATATAATCTGCAGAAGGCATGGTTTGCTCAGTAATATCATCATACTTAATCTGCGCAAACTTATGGTCAATTAATAGCTGCTCAAATTCAGCACGTAAACATAAATTAGGCACCGCCCAGCCATTTAAACAATCAACCACAAAGGGCCAGTCCTGTTCAGAAATCTCGCTTTTAGTCAGAAAGCCATCACAAACTACGACGCGCCCGCCCTTACGCAATAAGCGATAAGCTTCACGCAGAAAATCGCCTTTATGCAAAGCATGACAGACACTTTCCAAGCCCCAAACCACATCAAAGCTCTGGTCAGGATAAGGTGTCTTACAAAAATCTGCCACATCGAATTCAACCAGATCAGCCACGCCATGGCGTTTTGCGTGTAAGCCAGCATAATGCGCTTGCTTAGCACTGATGGTAATAGCCTTCATCTTGTTGCCATGATTTTTAGCCATCCAGATAGAACTACCACCAATACCACAGCCGGCATCAAGCACCTTATCTTCTGGCTGTATGCTGGCAGCAGCATACAGTTTCTGATTTTTATTGAGCAAAGATTGCGTATGTGACGTGGTATTTTCATCCCAATAACCATAATGTAGCGCGAGATCATTACGATTACTCCAAGCAAATAAATAATCCCAGTAGCAAGCATCATAATGCCTGACAGCGTCCGCTCTTAATGCTTCTGGTGATACAGTAGCATCACTTTGTAAAGGACCATCACGGTAATCTTGATTTGGTTTAATTATGTGCATGTTTAATTTATATTATTTTCTAATTTTCTATCAGATAAGACGTGTGTTTATACCGCTTGTTTAACCAAGCAGAGTTTAGTTTTTACTTTTGAGGCCAATACTAAGGCAGGTCCGGCACCAGCCATTGCGACAGCATCAACCAAACAATACCACGCCGCTACCCCACTAGGCGGATTACCCTGGGTTAATCCAGAAGCAGGGTCAATCGTTGCCCAAGCCCATGTCCCTGCACTAGTACCTATCAACTCCAACCACGTGGTAATAAAAAAAGCGCCCAAATAAATCATCGGCGACTTGCCTTTAAATAAATAGATTAAAAATACCACGAACAAAATAGCCCCGATTTGATCGCTACGCTCCGCATAAGCCGTTAATCCCCAAATCGACCAAGTACCACAAGTGATAACAATAAAAGCAGCTATAGCGCGCGCATAGCGCAAGAAAAAACCAGAGCGCGCCAAAATGACCGCAGTTAAATAAACCATACCATGCCCAGCAGGAACATATAAGGGAACGCCGCCAAAACGATAAATATAACCCTGCATATAAGGCGATGCAAACAGTTCACCTATCGTTGCAAACATTAAAGCCACACAGACCTGAGCACGCACTAATTTCGATTCACGCACTAATAAGCCCGCTAAAAAAATATAGCCAAAAAACGCCAATGCCCACTGGAGTTTTTGTGGCGCAAAGCCATCTAAAGTCAAACAAATAGCCGTACAGCTAAAGGTAAAAACAACAATTTTATAATCGAGATTATTATGAGCATAAGCCACTCCAGGCTTAGGAAAATGGCGCAACATATAAAACTAGCTCCTGTTAGTTAATTTATATTTTGATCGCTATTTTAACATAGCATTCCAGTAAGGTATTTACACAAACCAATAAGCAACAAAAAGGTAACGGGCTAATTTCCCAAAAAAAATAAATATCGTCGCCACTAACAAAGGCAATCTCAACCAGCCACCAGCAAAACATAAACCATCGCCAACAATCGGCAGCCATGATAACAGCAAACTCCAATTGCCCCAGCGCTTAACCCAAGCCAGTGATTTCTGCTTTGTTTTATCTAAAACATGTTCGGCAGGGTATTTCTTGGCGGCTAAAGCACCTAACCACCAAGTGGTTAATGCCCCTAAAGTATTGCCAACCGTAGCCACAGCAACAAGCAACATAACTGGCTGCAACTGCTCTGCCACCAAATAAGCCAACACCGCCTCCGATCCACCCGGTGCAATCGTAGACGAAATAAAAGCACTAACAAATAAACCCCACACTTCAAGCACTTAAGCATATCCTCTTATCAACAACCATAAAAAAGCCCCTATTGAGAACCTCAATAGGGGCTTAATCGAGCTTTAAAATAAAGAACGAACTATCGTTTTTTTACCAAATTAATTAACCAACCAATAACTTTTACAGTAATATCAATACCCAGCTTAACTAAGCCGACTAGATATATAAATACTTCACCTGCGCTCATACCTTTAAACTTACGAGCTAATAAAGGCGCAAGAATTAGACCGATAGCTAAGCCAATAATGGTAAGGCCTGAAAAAAACGAGTCATTGCCTACGACCTTGTTTTTCATTTCGGTAAATTCCTCAACGACTACATCAGATAAACTTTCATTAGACTTTTTATCTGAATAATCATCTTGTATCACATAAGCGGTTACCCCAGGAATACTCGGCAAATCGCCATCGCCTTTACCAATTTTTAACTGGCCTTTCATACCTTTTTCCATGTGCTGTGCGATATCGCAATGCACTAGGTAAGTTTTATCACCTGGTGGAAAAATTAATGTCCCTGAGACTTTTCCGGGGCCCGTCACTTCTAAGTGAAACATGCCTTTAGGATATAAATATTTCGGTAAACCGTGCATCATCCATTGATGACGTATGCTATCGTCATTAATAAAATTAACGGTTAACTTCGTACACGGTTCAAATTGATATTCCTGTACATCAAAAGCAAACATACGCCCTGGAAATTTTTCCGCATATTTATGCCCCGCATGAACCGTAATTTCTTTAGTTGCAGCAATTTTGTCACAGCCACCCGGTAAAATATCGGTATTTTGCCCCATCACCATACCGCCGGTCATATCCATAAAATGGCCATCACCGTGGTTCATCATTTGCGTATGATCTTCGAACTCTTTTTCTGCAAAAACAGGAGCAGATAACACCAAGGCTAAAGCAACTATTGATAAATACTTAATCATGATTAGTTTCCTCCTTTAATTGAAGAAATCAAAGCGATCACTTTAGCACGCTTAACAACTAACAAGTATGCACATAAGCCCAAAAACAATCCAAAAACCAAGTTTCTAAATGAGTTATCTGATGGCGTTTGAATATCTGCAGAACCAGGTGTTACATCAGGAGATGCCATTTTACTCGGTGGTGGCGCAACATAACCCTGCGCATCGACCTCGCCTAGACTATTCCAACTATCAATATTTTGCCAAACCGGCAATTTACGCTCTTGAAATGCCTTGGTAAATAAAGCAGCTGGACTCTCTCCAATCCCCATAGGCATACCCACTTCATTCAAGTATTTTTTATAAACTAAAGCACTGACATTGCCGCCCGGATTCATACCATCAGTGGTAATCCCTTTTTCACGATGATCATGAAAAAGCCAAATACCTTCTCCATAGCTATGAAAGCCATCATCCTTAGTATTCAATTCAATGTCATTACGTTGTGCAGGAGCCATATCATAAACATCACGGGTAATTTGCGCGGCAGGGTTATGCTCTACACCATCATAATGAGTAATCGTGCCTTTATGTCCGTGGGTATGCATAGCCAAGCTTTCACCGGCACTATTAAACACGCGTAGCTTGAGCTTTTTATCCGGCTCAGTGACAATAATAGACTCTCTCAAAGTGTACGGGAAAGAACGCCCATTCAGAGTATGATAATCTTCTGTTGCATCGGTCAGATCATATTCACGATTCATTTTCTTCGCGATTAAGCGCGGATCATTTGATTCCTGAATAATGCTATGTAATTCTTTATCCATCGCATGATAATGCAAGTCATATTCACTATCATATTTTTCTAAAATTGCTTTCGATGGATGGCGCACTTGCCCGGCACCAACATTGAAAGTTTGCACCCAATTATTCGGACGATTCTCTTCAACCACGAACATACCAACCAAGCCCATCGCTAGATGAGTGTGAGTTTGTACGTGACAGTGGTAAACAAAAGTCCCTGTAGTCCTAGGTCTTATTTCGTAAGTTTTACTTTGTCCTGGCAAAACAAATTTATCACTTGTTTGCGGCACACCATCATTACCTTCACCTGCGCCATCAACAAAAGGATGATCTACACCATGTAAATGAATGGTATGTGGAAAATAATGAGTATTCTCTAGCTGTATCCAAATCGTATCGCCCTGCTCCACACGAATAACCGGCGAAGGCGCTCTTAACAGTGGATTTGCATCAAGACCAACAAAACTATTGGTCGCCATGCCTCGCGACTTAGGCGCAAACACCCACATACCAGGCTGTACACCAGGCGCTACATCAAATGTCGGCACTACCCCATTAAAATCTGGAGAATGTCCATTTAACTCAGCAACCTCCAATTTAATAATAATTAAATCGGGATCGCCGTCACCGTCCATATCATTGGTTTTAATAATTGCATCGGCCGCATAATGTGTATTCATCAACGTTTCCATTGATACATTATTCGTACCTTTTACCTCAACAGCGATATCATAAGGATTATCTGGGCTACAGCGCAAAGACTCCTGCATAGTAACGCCATCAACGGTCTGCGCAACACGCCATTGTGGATTATTTTCATTACAAGGCGATTCAACTTCACCGCGATCTACTTCTACTGATTTAGGTAAGCTGACGACAGCTGATGCCGCGAACGGCATCAGCATGACAGCAGCACCCAATAGTATGCCTAAAGGATTTTTCTGCATTATTTACACCCTAAGAATAAAAAGAATGGGGCTTAAGCTTTTTTGATATTCGCGATAATTTCATCGACTTTGCTTTTAAAGCCAGCATGAGAAAGATACAGGACATATAAACCAGCTAAAGCAAATAGTAGGTACATGAACATACTTTTTGCACTTGTTACCTGTCCTTTACCGGCAACAAATCCCATATGAGCATCTAATCTTTCCCCATTATCTTTCACTAAAGTAATATGAATTAAATATTTACCGGCTTCAGGTACCCCATTGTCTAATTTTAAAATAACCGTGCCTGATTTATGCTTTTTTGCGTCCATAAAAAAAACACGTGTACCTTCTGGCTCTTTAGTCACTTCAAATTCAACAGCCATATTACGAAATTTAATATCTTGATAATCGAATACTAGCTGCGTCATAGTACCTGTATCAGGAAGGTTTCCACAAAAATCTTCCGCTGGATAAGCAAGTGGCTGATAAGCCGTGTAATGAATCCAATGATCCGGCTCTAATTCAAATTTACACTGGTCTGTATCTGTACCTGCCGCACCACCATGCGCCCATAAAGTAGCAGAAAAAAACAATCCCGCAAGCAGTAATAAACTTGATTTTATGGTACTTTTTCTCATAACTTCTTCCTCTTAAATATTATTATAATTATTGATTATTTTTTTGCGCAAGCAAACTAATGAAGCGCGAAATCAATATGAAACTCTAACATAGAGACCTTCACAAAGAAAGGTTACTTGTTTAGCTATCATTAGCTGTTTTTCATTGTATCAGATAATACTTATATTGCTATTGCTATTGCTATCCCGCTCAGCTTTTCGTAAAATTTTAATAATTTATCTTTCCACAACCTAAGGTTCCTCAATGTCTCATCTAACAAACTCTCCAGAATGGTTGGCTTTAAAAGCTCATCAAAAAGATGTTAACCCGTTACATATCAGAGACTTATTTGCAGCCGACCCAGACCGATTTAATACCTACTCAGCGTCATTTGATGATCTATTATTTGATTATTCAAAAAACAGAATCACTGAAGAGACATTACCACTACTCTTTAAATTGGCTAATGCGCGTCAATTAAAAACGCATATTGCAGATATGTTTGCTGGCAAACGCATTAATAAAACGGAAAATCGGGCGGTCTTACACACCGCACTACGTAATCGTAGCAATAAGCCAGTTTATGTCGATAATGTTGACGTTATGCCGCAAATCAATTGCGCCTTACAAAAAATGCGTGATTTTTGTAGCGCAGTGCACTCAGGTGAATGGACAGGCTACACAGGCAAACGTATTACTGACATCGTCAATATCGGTATCGGTGGCTCAGATTTAGGGCCAAAAATGGTCACCAAGGCACTAATGCCTTATGCTATTGATGGTATGAGTGTACATTTTGTGTCTAACATTGACCAAGCAAACTTAGTCGAAACGCTAAGCCACGTAGCACCAGAAACGACTTTATTTTTAGTCGCATCGAAAACATTCAGCACCCATGAAACCATGACCAACGCCTCCTCAGCACGGTCTTGGCTATTAAAACATGCAAAGAATGACAAAGCAGCCGTGGCAAAGCATTTTGTCGCTCTTTCTACGCACAAAACTAATGTCGCAGAATTTGGTATAGACCCCCATAATATGTTTGAATTTTGGGATTGGGTTGGCGGCCGATACTCTCTCTGGTCTTCCATCGGCCTATCTATTGCCCTGTATTTAGGCATGGATAATTTTGAAGAATTATTAACTGGTGCACACGAAGCAGACAATCACTTCCAAACTACGCCATTCGAAGACAATATTCCGGTAATCATGGGTTTATTAGGCATCTGGTATAACAATTTCTTTAATGCCGAGTCGCATGCGATGCTGCCTTATGATTATACAATGCAATTTTTTGCAGACTATTTTCAACAAGGCGATATGGAAAGTAATGGCAAAAGCGTTGATTTAGAAGGTCACTCCACGGATTACAGCACCGGCCCAATTATTTGGGGACAACCAGGCACTAATGGTCAGCATGCTTTTTACCAACTGATTCATCAAGGTACTAAATTAATCCCTTGCGATTTTCTAGCGCCCGCTCAAAGCCATTATGATTTAGCAGAGCACCACGACATCCTTATTTCCAATTTTCTAGCGCAAACCGAAGCCCTAATGAAAGGCAAAAAAGCCGACGAAGCTAGAGCTGAATTAGGCAGTGATGCCAGCGAAAGTTTAATTGCAGCAAAAGTTTTTTCAGGTAACAGACCAAGTAACTCATTTCTATTTAAAAAATTAACGCCGCATACTCTCGGCAAGTTAATTGCCCTGTACGAACATAAAATCTTTGTGCAAGGAAAAATTTGGAATATTAATAGTTTTGATCAAATGGGCGTAGAGCTTGGTAAAATACTAGCTGTAGAAATCTTACCACAGCTTGAAGGCGACACTCCAGTGACGTCGCATGACAGCTCTACTAATGGCTTAATTAATTACTACAAGAAAATACGCTAAGTCCGACCTTGCTATTACCACGCTTTTTTCTAATACTGCTGTTTTCTTTATTAAACGCATGCGATGCACTTCAAAGCGAATCAGCAGTAGAAAAAGCGGCTCCTGCCTCAGACACTCAATATAACAGTCAACTTGAGCGCGTTAAAAAAACTGGCTTATTAACAGTATTAACCCGTTACGACCCAACCACTTATTATGAAAGCGCTGATGGTTTTTCTGGCTTAGAATATGATTTAGTACAATTATTCGCCCAACATTTAAAAGTTAAAGCCAAGTTCATTATTCCCGACACTTTCGCACAAATCCTAAAAAAAACTCAAGCAGGCGAAGCTGATTTTTCTGCCGCAGGCATTACTATCACGCCAGACCGCCAGCAACAATTCTTATTCACCCCTCCCTATCAAGAAATCACCGAGCAAATCATCTATCGCTCCGGAACAAAACAGCCTAAAACAGTCGCCGATTTAAACAAGGGTATTTTAGAAGTTGTACAAGACACTAGCCATGTCGAAACGCTACTGCAATTACAAGAAAGCCACCCAAACCTACAGTGGTTCACCAATAAAAACTTAGATACCGACGGGTTACTATATCTAATTAACGCAAGACTTATTGATTACACCATTGCTGACTCCAATCAAATTACATTAATCCGACGCTTCTACCCCAAATTAAACGTCGCTTTTGATATTAGCACTCCCCGACAACTTGCATGGGCTTTCCAAAAATCAACAGATACCAGCCTTTACGATGAGGCTACTCGGTTCTTTCATGAAATATCCAAAAACAAAGTACTAGAGCAACTACTTGAGCGTCATTATGGCCATACTCGAAATATTCAGTATGTTGGCAATTGCACTTTCCGTCTACATTTTGAAAGTCTGTTACCTCAATACCAAGCATTATTCCAAGAAGCCGCAGAAAAATACGCTTTTGACTGGCGTATATTAGCAGCTATTAGCTATCAGGAATCACACTGGAATAAAGACGCCGTTTCTCCAACTGGCGTCAAAGGGCTAATGATGCTAACTAGAGCAACGGCCAAACAAGTTGGCATAAAAGACAGAACTAACGCCAAAGAAAGTATTTTTGGTGGGGCACGCTATCTAAAACAGCGCCTCAAAAAAATCCCCAAACGGATCCCTGAACCGGATCGCACCTGGTTTGCCCTAGCATCCTACAATGTTGGCTTTGGTCATCTGGAAGATGCGCGCATTATTACCCAGAAATTAGGTAAAAACCCAGATAAATGGATCGACGTCAAACAAGCACTGCCTTTACTCACAAAAAAGAAATGGTATTCTAAAACCAAGCACGGCTACGCAAGAGGCAAAGAACCAGTACTATACGTGGATAATATTCGTAGCTATATAGATTTACTGCTCTGGTATACCAACAACAAAGAAATTAAAGAAATAACAGCAATGCCTCCAATAACACTTAACATTGATTAATATTTTCACAGGCTACGTAAATATATAATCTTCTGCTAAAGTTACATTTTCTATTTCGCATAAAGGCAACTAGCCAATATCCTAGCTAAAACCTTAACCCTAATCACACCCAGTGCAGCAACCTAATAGGCGGCTGCGCCCAGCCATCGTAAGGTATTGCATCCTCCAATTTATCTATTTTATGGAGCAATACTTGCACCCAAGTTTATCGCACAGCAGTAACAACAAAATAAGTGGCAAGTAAATAACAACCCTAGTAAAATAAGCACATCAGAAAGCAGTGATTGAACTTAAAGGGGCTAAATCCTTGTTATCAGTTGTTGTTCTGTTATCGCCATTCATTTTTATATTTTAAGGAGTTTTCTAATGGCAACTGGTAAAGTAAAGTGGTTTAACAACACAAAAGGCTTTGGTTTTATTGAGCAAGCTGACGGCGGTGACGATGTATTTGTTCACCATTCAGTTATACAGGGAGAGGGGTTCAAAACACTAGAACCTGATCAAGTTGTCACTTACGATGTGGAAAATGGCGCAAAAGGGTTATCTGCAATTAACGTAAAAGCTCAATAAACCTATGCAATACTAAAAAGACTCCTTTATGGAGTCTTTTTTTTGTCCGCAATAAACGTTAGACACATGCCTTCCAGCAATGGCATATCCATATACCGCTCTAGCGTATCAGTAATTAAATCAATACCCTGTTCCCGTAGAGCAATAAAATCGACTGCTTGTGTTTTCTGTGCGCCCGCCCAATGCAAAAGAGCCGTACAAGCCTCTGGCTGATCAAAAACACCATGCAAATAAGTACCTAAAACCTGCTGATCGCTTGATACAGCGCCTTCTGGCACGCCGCCTTCCAGCTCAATTACTGGCGCAGACAAAGCAGGCCCTTCAGAAATTCCCGCATGAATCTCATAGCCACAAACAAGCGCATCAGCCATTAACAATCGCCCTGTCACTTGCTTTAAAGTTTTATCTTCACTTAAAGTGGTTTGCATATCCAACAACCCCAAGCCCTTGCTAGAGCCAGACTTCCCCTCAATACCCAAAGGATCATGCAACAGATTGCCCAGCATTTGATAGCCGCCACAGATCCCAATCACTTTACCGCCGTAGCGCAAATGCCGAGAAATAAAAGCCTCCCAGCCCTGCCCTCTGAGCCATGCTAAATCATCTCGAACCGATTTACTTCCCGGTAAAATAATAAGATCTGCTTTTGCTACTAGATCAGGTTTGCTACTAAACTGAATATTCAGTCGCTTATTTAAACGCAAAACATCAAAATCCGTATGATTACTCATGCGTGGCAAACAAGGAATAACAATATTAAAAGCGCCCGCCCCAAGCTCCGACTGCTGCACAGCCAAGCTGTCTTCAGATTCTAAATACAAATCCTGTAAATAAGGCAGAACGCCAAATACCGGTTTGCCGGTGTGCAGCTCCAACCAATCAATACCCGGCTGTAAAATATCCATATCACCGCGAAAGCGATTAATAACAAAACCCAATACCCGCTGCCGCTCAGACTCACTCAATAAATCTAAAGTACCCACCAAATGCGCAAAAACCCCGCCACGATCTATATCCGCGACAATAATAACCGGACAATCAACCGCTTCTGCAAAGCCCATATTAGCGACATCTCTATCGCGCAAATTAATCTCTGCTGGACTCCCCGCGCCTTCTACTACCACTCGCTGGTAGTTTTTTTCTAAGCGCGCAAAAGAATCCAAAATCACCGGCATCGCCTGTGTTTTATAGGCATGATAGGCTTTCGCATCCAAATTCTTAACTGCTTTGCCTTGAAAAATAATCTGCGCCGTTTTATCTGAATTAGGTTTAAGTAAGACAGGATTCATGTCCGTATGCGGCGGCAAACCACAAGCCATCGCCTGCACTGCTTGAGCACGGCCAATTTCGCCCCCCTCCGCAGTCACTGCACTATTTAAAGCCATGTTTTGCGGTTTAAAAGGCGCGACCGAATACCCTTGGCGCTTAAAATAGCGACACAACCCAGTTACCAATGCACTTTTCCCAGCATCAGAAGTCGTCCCTTGTACCATAAGCGTTATTGCTGGCATTATTTTCCTTTAAAAGAGAGAGCCTGTAAGGCCGAAGTCAAATGCGCCCATTCAGACTCATTAGCAGGCAAGCCAAAACGCAAACTAGCGGGTTGCGCAAAAAGACGGGTAAAAACAGCCTGCTTAGCGAGTAAATGATGAATTTCTGCTGCATTGACCACGGCCACCCACTGAAATAATGCGGTAGAACCCGTTGGCACTAATTGATAAGCACACAATAAACGAGCCAAACGCTCACTATCATACTGTAATTGCACGCGAGTATCATCTTGCCACTGCTTATCCTGTAGCGCACAAGCCGTCACAAAACGCGTAGGATTACTTAAAGCCCAAGGGCCAAGCAACTCATTCAGTTGATTTAAAATATCAGCTTCAGCCAAAACAAAGCCTGCCCGAATTCCCGCCAAACCGAAAAACTTACCGATGGAACGTAAAATAATTAAGCCCTTTAAAGGCGCATAGGCACTTAGACTGAGTTCTGGCAGACAATCAATAAACGCCTCATCGACAATTAACCAACCCTGTTTTTTCTGCAACACCGCCAACCAGGCAAGACACTGTGCTTGGCTGAACTGGCAAGCACTGGGGTTATTCGGATTAACCAACACCAAACAATCGAGCTGATTAATATACAAGTCAATGTCATTAACCGACAAGCTAATTATGGAATGCCCCGCTCGCTGCCAAGCATGCGCATGTTCAGCATACGATGGCGTGACAAGCCCGACCACAGCAGCTTTACGCAATTGCGGCAAAGTCTGAATGGCCGCCTGTGAACCGGCAACCGGCAACAAAGAAGCACATTGATAATACTGCTCTGCCGCAGCAATCAGGCCATCTAAATTTTCCGGCAAACGCAACCAAACAGCATCAGGAATCTTTGGCACAGGATAGCCATTGGGATTAATCCCTGTTGATAAATCGAGCCAATCACTCACTGGAATTTGATAGCTTTGCGCCGCTTCCAGCAGCCGCCCACCATGTTTAAGCAAGAAATTCCCCTAGAAAAATAACACTCAGCCATAACAATGAGGTTAAAACGATCAATAAATTAGCACGCTTGATATCCTCATTAACCACGCCACGGCCAACACCCAAAATGGTTTTATTTTTTAATACGCCATGGTAAATCACCGCGCCACCTAGTTGCACATTTAAACACCCCGCGCCAGCACTCATAACCACACCCGCATTTGGACTCTCACACAAAGGGCTTTGAGTGCGCCAACAAAACCAGGCATTTTTACTATCACCCAACAATAAATAACTTAAAGCCGTCAGTCGAGCAGGCACGTAATTCAATACATCATCTAAACGCGCCGCAGCAAATCCAAAATACAAATAACGGGGATTTTTATAGCCCCACATAGCGTCCAAGGTATTACATAATCGATAAAATAGCGCGCCAACAGGCCCAGCAATGATAAACCAAAAAATGGGTGCGAAAACAGCATCTGCGCCATTTTCCAGCGTCGTTTCTATCGTTGCTTTACGCACCTGCAACTCATCCATCTGCTGCGTTTCGCGACTTACAATCATAGCAATGGCTAGCCGAGCCTGCGCTAAATCACCTTGTTGCAAAGGGCGATAAACCGCCAAAGTATGCTGCAATAAACTGCTAGGAGCAATACAGAAATAAAGAATCATAGGGCTTAGCCATTGATTTAACAGCTCAACTCGGGTCAAAATAAAAACGACAAGGCTTATCGGCAAAACAGCCAAAGCTAAAGCCAAAAAACCATAAGCTCTTTGCTTTATCGTAGATTTATGACTCGATTGAATAAATTGCTTTTCCAAATAACTCGCCCACCGACCAAAAAACACCAAAGGGTGCCATTTTTTAGGCTCGCCCAATAAAATATCGAGTAACAAAGCCAAAAAAAGCACAAGTGCAATAGACATCTAGAAAACCATCCTAGTTTGAAAAAAATTTAAGAGATACGCAGACAGATAGAAATTTTGCACCAACCAGGCATCAACAGGTACAAACGAGAGGATATAAAAAGAATAATTGAGATCAGTTGAGATCAATTTTTAGGCATAAAAAAACCAGCATAAAGCTGGCGTTTTTATATTATCTTCTTTGGTGGGCTCTCCGGGATTCGAACCCGGGACAATCGCATTAAAAG
>JACUUF010000287.1 GCA_014859465.1 Methyloprofundus sp. | reverse complement strand
TGTATAACATCCGAGACAAAGATGACCAACCTCTCATGAGTAGAAATATTGCACTCTATATTTCAGACACGCCATTTATTGCGCACAAATCAAAAGAATTTAAGCACGTCACCAGTCTCAAAGAGTTTCGTGAAATAGTTAAGCAGGTTGAGACGATGAATAGCTCTTATGAGGTCAAGCAAGCTTTGAAATTGGCGATGCTGATATTCACTCGCCCGCAGAACATTGCGAACATGCAGTGGAGCCAAGTAAACTTTGATAGTGCCACGGTAACCTATAGTGCCGAAATGATGAAGGTGCGCAACGCATTTACCAGCCCATTACCAACCCAAGCAATCGAACTGCTTCAAGATATGCACGCATTAACAGGTCATAGCCCCTATGTGTTTTTAACGCATTATGGCTCATCTGGCAAGCCGATTACTCGAGATAGCCTAACCAACGCGCTTAGACGAAATAAAATTGAACTCACGGCGCATGGCTTGCGTCATTCAGCAAGCACATTATTAAACGAAATGGGCTACAAGCCAGATGTTATCGAGGCGCAACTAGCGCATCAAATAGCAGGGGTACGTGGCGTTTATAATAAAGCCGTGTATTTAGAAGAACGAAGAACCATGTTGCAGGCGTGGGCAGATTTGCTGGATAGTTTTAAGGGATAGCATAAATTCTAATTAAGGGTAGTGGACAGACAGACACTACCCTTGGGTTTTGTCCAGTCCGCCTTGGCTTTGAACCTCGGCGGTCATTTTACTACGATAGATCAGATAACCCGTGCACTGTGGTTAATAGCCAATGGATTTGAGATAGTTTTTAGCATCTTTTGGATAAATAACCCATGATTCTTCTTGCTGTTGAGCAGGAATTTCTCCGTTTGTGCAGGACTGTTCAATCATATCCACTGACCGATCTGCTAAATATGCTAAGTTTTGCGCAAATATTGGCATTTCCTGCAGCAGTATCGCGCGTGATAATGCTACGTTACAAGCATACTCAATAATCGACTCGAGGTATTCATGGCTGAGATGCCCGGGGGCTTCAAATATAGCCTGATTAAATGTTGTGCGAATCTGCATAACATCTTCAGGTATCGAATACATCCAGCCTTCTGCTTGGTCATCGCTCATTTCCAACTGATTGTCTTTAGATGCAAAGACCCATACCATTTGAATCGGTAAAACAGATGGTGCAAGTCTAACAGCAGGCTGTCTTACCTCGTGTGAAAATAATGACAAGATATCGTTGACGTGATCTTGTGCTTTTTCAGCTAATTGAGTCTGGACTTGGATGATGCGAGACTGTGTTAAATCAGTACGTTTGTGCATAAAAACTCCTAAAAAAATATCGGATTATTAGAAATAATGGATTTTCGAGATTAACGATAGCGTTAAGTCACTTATGTCATTAGTTTTATTTGTTCTGTTTACCTCCTTGCTGCATTGGTTTTTGTTGTATAGCAATAATTAAAGGCAATCTAAAAATTTGGGTATTAAGACGACTGCTTTAAAAATTGGATTACCTCGTTTTATCGTCCTCCGCTTCGGTTTTTAATCGGCGGCACACCACCGGAAACCCAACCTTCTTACACTCGCAATGTTTTCCGCAGGGTTCGGTGGCGATGTGTTCTTCGGTCAGTCCAATCTCATTGGCGATTTCAGCTAGTTGGTCGGCATCAATCATCCCTTTCAAAGACAAAGTGCGCTCAACATATAAGCGCATTTTTTCATTTAGTTCCGGCGCAGATTGAGCGGTTTCGAGCAGATTTAAATGTGCTTCACGCCGAGATTTTTTACGCAAATACGCATTCCAAAAGTTGTGAACTAAATTCCCCACCACAACAAATAAAAATAAACTGAGCATCGCCCAAGCAAGGGGTGTCATGTCTTGTCTCCTTTAGTGTTAGATGACTCGTTTTGGCGCTTTTTGTGCTCCTTATCCACGTCGTTCATAAAAAAGTAGAGCACCGTAACTAGTCCACACAGCACGAGCGTTAAAATCAAAGTGGTCATAGTTCGCCTCTGCTTTTGTTGTAAAGTTCAATCATTCCTAACCAACCGATCAGACTTAGCGCCATCAGTGCAATTCCCGGAAACAATAACGCCCAGTGAAATGGGCTATGTGTCGCTCGGAGTTTGGCAATATCTTCAGCAAACGTTTTTTCGTCGCATTCCACATAGGGTATCTGTGCAAGAAGTTCATGAAAAAATCCCACGTTGCGGTAATGAACTGTGTTGAGGTAGCAGGTATAAGCCCTCGCTTCACTTGGTACGATGGCATACTTGGTTTTCAAGTAGTCAGCTTGTTGTTGATAGGCGATTTCAAATCGATCACGCTCCTGCCAATGCAAAAGCAACGGCAAGGCTGATAACAGTGTCCCTATCAGAAACAGCGCGATTAAATAACCACTTAAAATGCGAAAACTGGATGGACTCAACGCGATGTTGAGATCCGTTAGGGATGAGTTTTTTACTGCCATAACGACTCCGTAACTAAGTGAACAAATGGGCTGCCCCAGTACACAAGGTGGAATCGAATATTGGGATTTATTTTATTAGTTCTATTTGTTCTAAAAAAACAGTTTTAAAAAAGTTTAACCTATTGATAAAATTGGAATCGATGTTTTATTACGTATTATTTTGGCTTAATTATTCCTTTATTTATCCTTAATTTTGTTTCTAAACTACTAAAGTTTGACCACTATCAATTTGCAACCTGAGCTCTCTTGGCGGAATGTTGCACAATGACAAATGTCGGAAAACCACGACTATTGTCAAATTTCTGTGAAAGAAGAAAACGACCTAACCATCTGGTGCGTGTTGGTATCGTTGATGTAGAGGTAGGAGCTATAAGCTATAAGCATTCAAAGCCCACAATCGAGGGCTTTGAATGTGATGCATTATTTTTTGAGCACGAAGAATTCGGATGCGGCAGCACCAGCGATTGAATTTACCCCTCGCTTATCCAGCGCCGCAGGGGCAAGTCGGTAATAACGAGTGTGTTCATTTGACCCATCAAAAATTGAAAAATCAATCAACCACATTCTGTTTTCTCTTAAAGCGCTAATAAGTAAACCTGTACCGAGCCCTGCAGCTCCAGCAGCTGGTGAACCAGTAAATTGTTGAGATGTACTTGCTAGTGTTGAGGGTATAGGGTTAAATCCTGATAGATTTTTCTTGTCACTACGATGCATTTGATTTATTGAAACCACATACTGGGCTGACTCAGAAAACTCTACTGTAACCCCGTTTTTAGCCAAGTATTCAGACATGAATTTCTCGATGATGGCAGAATCATAAATTTCATTTTTATTGGCGGATTTATTTTCAATCTTTACCGAAATCTTGGGGTCACTTAATTCAATACGCTCATAGTTTGTAATCGCTGTGTAGTCTTTGTAGTAGCCATCTTTTTCTGTGAGGGGTTTGTAAGAAGCGCACCCAGTCATAACCAATGATGCAGTCAAACCAATCAGCAATAAAGTCTTTTTCATATTGTTTCTCCTTAGTTATCGAACCACTGTAAAGGGTAAATATATGTTACTCATAAACTAAAGGAAAACCAGATGTTTAGTAAATAATTCACCAATATTCTAATTATTGAATGACGTTAAATAGAGGGAAGATTAGTAGTTTGACTATAAAAGCTCGAACCCATTTAGTTAGCGTTGCTTTGATCTAGGTATTGGTTTTTTTAAGCCATATATCTAGGCTGAGTGAAGTTTTGACGGTTTTAAATATTGATTTTTCCTTGTCAAGGAAGAGGCATTTGCCTCGGCCATTCATTACAAGGAGAAAAGCGATGAAACCGATTGTGATTTGTGAGACCAACCGTGCAGAGATTGATGCAATCTGTAAGGCGATTCGAGGATGGCGGCATGTGTTAAAAAACTATAACCACCTGA
>JACUUF010000286.1 GCA_014859465.1 Methyloprofundus sp. | reverse complement strand
CCCGGCCACTGCGGGTGGCGTTCTTTAAGCCAATTAATCTCATTCGACACGCACATGAGAAGGAATACCGTTCTCAAGCCCCAGCTGCTGGGTGAACCAATCTTTTTTAGCTTTTCCAAAGGTTTCAACCAACACCCAGTTATCGGCACCGCTGATCACTGCGCAGAGCGTGATGAAAAAAATATCTTCAAGTTGATGTTTTTTCTGGCGATTGACGCGTGGGTCTTTAATGCTGGAAAAGTGTTTAAAAATAGAGGTTTTGGTGGTGTTTTCTGATAGGGGGATAGACACGAGGGAGCACCGGAAGAGTTGAGGTGTCTTTTTATTACAGTGAAGCAACGTATTTTGCAAGCAGAATTAAGCCCAATTGCCCTGATAGTAAGGGGTAGCGACGTTTTGTGTTGTACGCAACTTTAGTACAATGCAGTGTTAATTAAGTTAAAACTTGTTAGCTTATCAAACAGAAGAGCGATACAGTTTATTGGTGGTAATGTACTGAGCGGCAACACCAACCAAAGGTGCGTCACAAATTGACGCACCATTGGTTATTCTGTAGAGACACGCACTGATGTAATAGGTCAGAAACCCACTGGAGGATAGAAAATGCAGGAATCGCAAAAAGAAGAAAACCAGCCCAACGGTGAAAAATGGACTGGGCTCACAAGAGGACTAAAAAGCAGTCAGGAAACTTTAGTACAAATGCCAAGCGTACTAAAGCGATTACTATTTCTAGTAATGGGCATATTAGCTCTGACAGGTGTGCTGGACAGCCTTTTACTTGCAGTGGGCTGGGGTAATATTTATGACACTACTGAAGAAATATTGAATGCTTCGATGAAAAGTGCGGCTGCCAATACTATGATGCTGGCAGTTCTAAAAGGACTCATAGGTATCCTTGCTTCCGTTGAGGGTGGTGTTGTAGTTGTCACAGCAAATGTTGGTGCATTCTTCACGGGTTTTTCAGAATTGGTTGACCTTGCATTTAATTTCTTCTTGACAATGTCAGGTCTACTGGCGGCTAAAATTGGCTTCATAAAAATCATAGAGCTAACTGGAGTTAGTGTTTTTGCAGGGCCAGCTTTTATTCTAATGGCTTTCGATCCAAGTTTGCGAGGTACATTAGGGAAGCTGGGAAAGACACTGATGGCAATCGGTCTTGTAATGTTTTTTTTGTTTCCTTTGGCGATAGCAAGTGTTGGCAGTGCTTATGCAAACCATCGCATCAATACTGAAATACAGTATACAGAAAATCTTGGAATCCTATCTGAGCGTGCAAGTGAAATAAACTTTAGATCACTTACAAATGAAGAAGGGCGGAGTAATGCTCTCGGTGTTATAAGGGATGGTACTGGTGTGCTGTGGGATGGCTTTATGAATCTAGTTGTAAGTTACATCCTAATGTTTGTGCTTCTTCCATTAGCATCGTTAGGGTTATGCTATCTGATTATAAAGCAGATTTTGACTGACACTGGAAACATCAAGGAGGGTGAGCATTTAAGTGCTGGAGTTAACAGTCTGACAGGTTTTATGTTTTCGAAAAATAAACAGGATAAAGAATACAGCAAGGAGGACGGAGAATGAAAAAGATTTTAATGGTATTATTTATAGTGATTTCGCTCGCAGGGTGCGGAAATGACTACTCAGAAGCAAACTTTTCTTCTTTTCAAAGAACGGCAGAGAGAAACGCATCTAGCGCAATAGAAGAGCTAAGATTGTTTATATATCACAATCCTAGCCATGCAGAGAGTCAGTTGCTAATTGGTGAGCTTTTAGTAGGTAACTCGAACTCTAAAGAGCGTGAGCTTTATTTGGGGCAGTTTTACTTGAAAAAAGCGATATCTAACACAGAGAATACTGAATTAATTGCCCAGGCTGAAGATTTAATTTTACAAGCTAAGCTACGCAGGGGTATGTCACCAGGTGATCCTGAAGCACTTATCAATCTTGCTAACTTCGCACAGAAAAATGGCAGATATAGAAGAGCTGTCGAGCTATATATCAGCGCAAGTTATGAGTTACTCTTAGCAGAAGATCTTACCCGAGCAAGAGATCAGGCGCGTCAAGCGCTACAAATAACAGAATCTAAATTAGTTAATAAAACAGCAGAAGTTATTACCTGGCCTCGTGAGTATGAGGAAGCACTGGCTATACTTATTACAGTTAAAATAGCTCGTGGCCGCTTTGGTGATGCAAAGACCTACTTTGAGCAACTGGCAAAGACCTCTGGTATCTTCAATTATAAATTTGATGATTTGCCGGATCCAGTACTTATGATGACAATGGTTGATTCTCTTGATGGGGTGGCTTCAAGACGGTTTTTCTCTAGACGCTCTGCAAATAATGTTGATAAAGAACAGGTGCTAAATAACCTCATTAATTCCGAAGAGGAGAATCAAGAAAAAATAAATGAATTACGAACCTTGATGTCGCATAAGCACTGGATACAGTTTAGAAGTAATCTTGATGCATCGCAATTCAATGAAATTTTCATTTATGCAACTGAAATAATTGAGTTCTACGAAAGCAGGCTTTAAATTTTATACCAGGGAAGGTAAAGGAGAGAAAATGCAAAATATTTTTGAAGGTTACCCTGATGCTGTATTGTATGCGGCAATAATAATCCCTGTTTTAATTTATGTTTATGGTGTGTGGAAAGGTACAACAGAGGATATGGTTGTTTATCGTAATTTTAATGATGTCATGTTGGTAGGACTGCTTTTCATTGTGCCGCTAATAACTATGCAGGCTTTCTACTACATTAGTGAAATCAAAGATCTGCATCTTCCTTTGTTATATGCTGCCATTACCTTAGAGTCTCTTTTTCTACTGGTCATCTTTTTCAGGACGTGGAAGGACAATAGAGGGATTTTCTCTACGCTGCTGGCTCTTTATGTTAAGCTGCCGACTGGCATCTTGTTTTTTGCACTACTTTTCAATATTTTTGGAGGTAAGTCACGACAAAAGCGGAGAGAATCAGTGTTTTGGTCAATTATGTTGTTACCGTTACTCTATGCGCTAGTAAAAGATAAAAATACTGGTTTTATTCCGAAATCAGGTGGAGCAAACAGATTTTAATAGAAATTTTTTTGGGGGTGATTTTGACTACGCGAGTACAAATTATTACTTTTTTTATAGTAATTTTCATCGGAGTTGTTATTGTTTTACTTCGTAATATCGTTGAGATAAAAAACTTAGAAGCACCCCATGTCGAGATTGTTGATGTGGATTTTTTAAAGTTTGGATTGGACAATATAGAGTTGGTGGCTGTTCTAAATGTCAATAACAAAAAAAATACACGAGAGCTTCATCTTAGCGAAATAAGCTACAGCTTAGAGATCAATGGGAATCTTCTTGTTGACCAGTTAATTGTTGATGACTTTGTTCTAGAAAGAAGACCAGATAATGAGATTCGATTACCTGTAAAGCTTTCAACACCTGCTGTTGCTGATTTGTTAAGTGATTTGAGTTCTAAAAATAGGGCTGATTACAAATTTGATGCATCTGTGACTGTAGAAATACCAAGTGCTGGGCGTGTTAGGCTTCCAGTAACTTTTATTGGGGTTTTTCCTGTGCCACACAGCCCCAAAATACATAACACTTCATTCAGCATTAAGGAGATTTCTTGGTTGCACATTGATTTTATTTTTAATGCCGAGGTTTTTAATCCTAATGTTTTCTCCATAGCGCTTGATGCTATTAATTACAGTGTGACTATACAGCAAGTGGAGATTATGAGATCTTCTTTGCCTGAGAGTGTCGTGCTTAATCCTGAGCAGAGCAGCCTACTAATCTTTCCTGTGCGTTTTGATTTTCGTGAGGCTGGACGTTCAGTAATGTCGGCTTTGCGTCAATTAAAACCAATGTCATATCAAGTGAGTGCCCAAGCTATTGTAACAAGTGACTGGA
>JACUUF010000053.1 GCA_014859465.1 Methyloprofundus sp. | reverse complement strand
CAAGGCCTCCATCCACATCAAAAGCCTACTTGCGCATCAATAGTGACTTAAACTCACTCATATCCTTCGGGTCATCAAAAGACATGGGTGCTGAAACATCATTAGACTTGAGCCCCTTTTGAACAGCAGAGCGCCATGCGATAAAGAAGTTATAAATGCGATCTTCTAATTCATCGGCTGAAATTAACCCGTTAGAAACCCGAATCCATACGTTGTCGGGCAGGTAAACATAAAAAGACGGAACCACTTCAATATTAAGAAGCTGAGCCGCTTTATCAACCAATTCACCTTTAGAGCATGATGCGACAAAGGCAGGACAATCGCCGAGCAAACTGGCACCGTGAACATCCATATCGGTATTAATTTTTAACCAACGAACAGCTTGTGCTTGTTCATGGCAAAAAATGCAATCATCTTTGGAGAACATGATGACTTGGCCGTTCCAATCTTTGATCGTATCCCACACCATTTGCTTTTTGTCCTTGTTAATCGACATGGACAGTCTCAGACCATAGGCGCTAATAGGATTGGTTGCTCGTGGATCAAGTGAAGGGTCTTGTACTGTGTTATAGCGCCATAACTTTGATGCTTGAATAGATTGATCAATAATCCACTTAGTGTATTTCTGCAACTCTTTTACAGCCTTGGCATCATTCGGATTCATGTAGGCGTTTTGCATTAAGGCATCACGCATCTTTTCTTGTTGTGCAAAGGTGCTGGGTTCAATGAATCCGCACTCTAAACGCCAATTAGTATTGCAATCATCTTCTTGCTTGATGTCCCCCATAATCACTTGAGGGGTTGGGTTTCTCTGCGGCGGAAGAGTGGATTCCTTGGGCGGCGATATGCGCGGCGGCTCTTTATAAAACCAATAACCTTGATTACCGGGCTCGACCAATGCGAAAGCCGACTGGCTTAGCATGGATAGCACCATAGCTCCACAAACAAGCCTTACTCGAATTGCCATAACAGCCACGCCTTTCCGATAAGTTGTGATTTATGAACGAGACCAAAGTAGCGGCTATCAAAGCCCCTTGGGTTGTCTGACCCCATGAAGATGTAGTCATTGGGGATTATCAGGTTCTCATAGCTCTGAATAAGGGGCATTTCGGTGCTGGCAATAGAGAGAAGGGTTCGACCTCCATCTTTTTCAACACGGTAGAAACTGGAGCCATCGACATCAATTACCTCACCAGGCAGCCCTAAAGGATGTTTGACGAAAGATGTTGATGTTAGGCGAATACGATCAAAGCTTTCATCATAGGGCGCATGAGGAAAATACTCGAAGAGTACATAGTCTTCATGAGACAGGGAAGGCAAATGATCTTTCATGTAAAAGTAAACCCCCTTTGGAACAGAGGGTGTTGCATTGATGCCAATTCTAAAAGGTGAAACTTCCCAAGCTAAACCAAGAAGAAAGGCGATAATGGCATAAGGCACTAGGCCTCGTGCCACATTATTTACCCGCGTTTTGAGTGTTAAGTTCATGGTTGCTATCGCTATGTAAATGGCTCGTGGGAGCAATCTGTAACTGCTTACCAATATCAATGGAGGGTACATTTGTGGGCAAACCGGCAGCCTTCAATATGTCATCGGTTATATCGGTAAGGTTGCTGGATAGAACGGCCTGCTTAACCAACACGGTTCGGCCTTTTGATTGCTCCTCAAGAATTGCCTGCACACGCCTTGAAACCTGAAACACATCAGAGAGCACGACATCTTTGTTTGCACTTTCGCCGATAATTTGTGCAGCAGCTGCTCGTTGAGCGTTAGCAATTTTTATAGGATCAACAATTACAACTTGTTGTCCAGAACCAATTGGCAGGCTTTTAAAGTCTGATGCATGGATAACAACAACGCTAATGACGATGGATGCAATCGCAGCGACAGCACCGGTTGCAATATGCGAACGGTTTATTTGTATAAAATTCATCATTCAACCTCACTTAAAAATAGAGTCATCTTTCAGCCATTTGTCCTCGTGACGAACAATAACCGTAGGTGTTGAGTCAACGCCAACTTGTCGCATGACGTTTAGATTTTCATCTACTAGCGGTGTTTTGATTGAAGTCTCAACGTTGTCATTAAGCAATGAGCGCCAAACTCTTACAAAGTCCTCACCAGCTTGAGTTCGGCTAATGATTTGTTCAGCCATGTGCTTGGAGTTAGGGGCTACAAATCCAACCATGACAATTTTCAGCGTGTAGTTTTGTAAGATATTAGGGTTGGTTTCGAGGGCGACTAAATTACTGTTTACGCAATGAGGGCATCGGGGATCAAGAAACACATAAGCTTCATTTGGGCCGGATCCATAAGAAATTATGTTGGCACTTTTTAAGTGATCAATCTTGGCTGTAAAGTCGAGAGGCGTTGCGTATTTTTGTGCGAGTTTTTCAGTTATGGACACACCGGCACCATCAATAATATTGCCAATAAACAAGTAGCCGTTTTTGGCGAAAAACAACCCATCACCGGATTGTGGTGAGTGAACGGCGTACATGGTCATGTCAATTTCTTTAATATGCTGTGCATCCTTAACAGTGAAAAGCTTTTGTTCATAGCCTTGTTTGATGTAGAAGGGTAGATGCGAAAGCTGTTCAGAAGTTAATGCTTTTCCTGGCTCAGGATTGGCACTTACACCCAAACTTAAGGACGCTGAAAGAATTGTGATGGCTAAACGTGGAAATTTTGATTTCATAAATAACCTCATGTTAATGGCGTTAAAAACAACAAACATCAGTGCAGTGCGTTTGATATTTGAATACTCTGCCTAAATAGTGATTTCACCCTAAAAAAACGACAAACAGAGTGAGGAAGTAGAAGAGGGTGGATATTGGGTAATTAAAAACTACTGCTAGGTCAGCACGGGAAGGGACGGCATTGGCCGCGACTAGGCCTAAAAAAATTGCACAAAAAATGTTTGAGGGCGTCACCATAACCACCGGGATGAAGAGTGTCAGTGGTGCAAGCGCAACGGGAGCCGCGTTATACCAACTAAGATTTGTGCATTGCACATAACCCATAACCCAAACACCAGCGGATCGTTGAGGGAAAATTGAAAATCTTACCGGCTTTGCGTTGAGCACAAGCGCAACAAGGTAATGAGACAGTTCATGCATTAATGTAGCCAGTAGATTTATGGCAGAGAATAACCAAAATCGATTTGTACTCAACAGGTGTGAATTTAGAGCCAAAAACAAGATGGCAGAGATCAGTGTTATATACCTGAAATCCATAAGGCTTACGCAAGCATGATTAGGAGGGCGGCGATACTTGGCGCGAATGAAACCGGATACTCTGCCATACCCCCTGTTTTAAAGGGAAAAGGGCTGCGAAAGCGTTTTTGAATAGGGTAGAACAGCGGAATGCCGGAATGGGTTAGCCAGTCACCCAAAAGGTGAGACGCAAAACCTGTAAAAAATAATAACCAGGCATAAAACCTGTAAAAAATAATAACCAGGCATAAAACCAAAACCCCTCTGCAACCAAACCCGGTAAGGCAACCACCATTAGCATTGCGACACTATGAGACCAAGTACGGTGGCCAAACAGCGTCAGTGGAATCGTCGCCAAACGAACAACTAAATTACGTTTAAGCCTTGACCGGTAAACATCAATGTCTGGCAGAAGCGCCCCAATAACCGCAAACGGCATTGTGATAGCGATAATAAACGGCTCGACTTGCATGAGTGTCGAGACAAGTAGCGCTGAGCCAGCGCCAAATACAATATGGGATGATCCAGTCAAACTTAATACCCAATAAAAAAGCACTCCGAAGAGTGCTTGTTGAAATTAGAACAGGGTTCCTTGTGCAGTAAGGAATTGTTCCGAATTGTCGTACACCTCTGCTTCAGGTTGACGCCGGAAGCATTTCTTCACAATGATTTTTTGACCTTCCTCACGATCTTGATCACGCCAGGTGATTCGAGAACAAGCCTCGGCCAAATCTTCAATCTCGTCGTGAGATTTGTCAGGGTGAAGATCATGGAGCAGGGGAATTAATTCACTCATGACCGCCTTACGACGGCTGTGTGTATTAAAATCCATTAAGCCAATAGAGCCTTCCAAAATACCCCAAAAAATCGGCGCATTTTTGAATAGGAGCGTTTCCAGCTCCTCAGTAATAATTTCATTTTCGGTATTACTGTACGACTCTAGGTGTAGCGGGTTTTCCTGATCATCAACATCAATTGATGTAGATATACCTCGTTTAATTTCCTTCAACTCTTCTGAGTCGCAGGAACGCAGCAACGGGATCGAAACCGCGCCACCATAGATGAACTTAGCGCTAAAATTTTTGCGAGCATTCGCTTTGATTTTATTCTTTAAGTGGTCATCTACTTGATTGCCATACTGCTGTTCAGCAAGCCATAAGGCTAACGCTTGCTCCTGCGCGATATCCTCTTTATACATGTCATAACTCGACATATCTTTCTCCTGTTAAAAATCTAAAAAAGTTCTCAACAGGAGTAGTGAATATTTGGTAAAGACAGAATCATGCAGCGCAGGGCGCGGGTAGCTTTCGTGAAAGCTTTATTGTGCTAATGCATGGGATTTTTCCACGCAAGCAGTCTCCAAAAGCCGCCAGCCAAGCGATATACCGATATACTTGCTTTTCCTTCAAGCCCATTTCAAGAAGTATTGGGCTAATGCTTGAAATCCAGTCAGAAACCGACGTTCGATTGGAAAAAGGAGCGTCTTGCTCTTTTTCTGTGGCAATCAGCGCATCAAAATGTTTCTTGAAGAGCTCAATACTTCTTTGCCCAACGCTAAAGCGCCCTTCAGGGTCGATTTGAGCAAGCTCACTCATAACCACTTCGGCAAGCAATTGTGGAAGAATAGAATGTACCGACTCAGCTTTATACCGACCGCTTTTCTTTGCTTCAAATTCAGCCTTAAGATCATCATAAAAAAGATCTACCGGCGTGATTCCCAGTATCAAAAAAGACAACAGGGCAGGCGCGCTTGCAACATTGTTAATCACAAGCCGCTTAAGTGCGTCGGGCTCATCCAGCGAGCCTCGAAAATCTTCTTCACTTGGGCCGGTAAGTAATGATTCTTCATCATAGATGTCGTCAGAGTCAAAGCCTGACCGTACAATACCTGCCTCAACATTAAGCAATGGAGATGATAGCTCTTGAACACCCTCATCAAGTTCATTGGATGATTCATCCAGTGAAGTTATTATTGGTAACTTGGATTTGGCATCGTTTCGCTTATAAGGCAGCGTTATGCCAGAACCATAGTTGCGCCCAACACCCTGCTTCATTTCGTTTTCTAGCGCCCTTTTTGTGTAGGCTACAAGATGGGCTTCGCTAGGCTCCCCTTTTTCTGAGGTGAAGGTGTCTAGCCGCCCAGAAAGTATTAAGTAGCAAGCATCTTGCACCATGTCGTCAAAAGGGATGTGTTTGTATCGGGCATCACCCTTTCTTATACCGCGAGCCGCTTTGTCAGCAATCTTGTGACAGTTTTTAATTACATAAGGGTTTTTACTCAACATTTAATTATCTCCACAGAAAAATCCCCGTTACAAGGGGATTCCCAAAGTTGCAGAAATCATGCGTGCGTTTTTAAGTCGCTTTTCCTCATCCGCCTCTATGACACTCGCGTTGTTAGAAGCCCGGTTTTTCTTGATTTCATCGAGGATGGAAATCGAACTCTTGGCCGCTTTTGGGGTGGCACGCTTTGAAGGTGCTTGAAGTGTTGGGCCATCAATCGTGATTTCATACGGGGACTGATTTGGTAGGTGGACGTGCATTTCTGTGGGCAATTTGATTACCAGCACTGCTTTAAAGAGCATTGCCCCGGCTTTAATATTCCAAAGCCCGTTACGGGCAGACACCCCATTGAACTGTTTAAGCAGCCAACCTTTTGATTCAAAAAGGTCAATTAGCATTAAAGACAAAGGCTGAATGGCCGCCTTGCTGAAAACGGTTTGGTGATACGCCGCAACAAAGCCTTCTGGTAGCAGGTTTTTTAATGCCTCCCTTAACTTGTTTTCCAGAAGATATAAAGTGCTTCCATCACGCCAACCACCCGCTGCGGTGCCCTTTGGTAGCCCGTAGGATTGGTAGGTAATAGACCCCAGGATTTGATGGATGTTTTCTTCAACGAATAAATGAAAATCAAAGCTCGACTTGATGTGCTCTTTTTCCTCAATGGTTACGTTTGCATCAATGCATTTTTGTGACGTTAAGAGCTCTTCTGCTCGTGCTTCAGATGCAGGGTCTGGCAGGATTGGACGTAATCTTGGCTTGTGGTTGTACTTTAAAAGTAAGGTTAGGACTTCTTGATCATTGGCGGAAAGGTGCCTAAAAGAGGGCAGGACGCTTATGATCAATCCTGATAAGTCATCATGGTGGGGCTTGTTATTCCCTACAATTTGTTCCGTAACGATCTTCCCAATATCGTGACTTATGGCAAGAACTGGAAGCAAAGGATCAGCTTCCTCATTAAGTAAGGATTTAGAAAGGTTTTCTAACGAGTGGTCTAACAGGCTGTTCTGATGCCCAAGGCCAGCGGAGACATCTGGGTATTCGCTTAGAAGCGAGGCAACTTCGGTAATAACCCTTTGATGGGTTTCTGGCAGCTTTAAAAATCTTTTTTGATTCTTATCCGCAAACTCCAGCTCAACGATGTTTTTAGGCAAAAGAAACCAAGTGGGCTTAGGTATTACGCCGATATTTGTTGAGATACCTAGCCATTCATCCGATCTTGGGACTCTAACCCCTAAAAACCTAACCGTAAGAAGGGTAGCTGTAAGCGCAGCAACTATAGCGATACCAAGAAGGTACCAAAGATTCAGAATCGCTTTTTCCAATAACCCAGCAGCCACCAACAATGCATTGGCCGCATTAACTTCAATGTCCGGCTCGTAAAGTTTTGCGGTTTGCTCAATAAGCTCATTCGACGCTAACCAAAAACCTATTGCGATGACGTAGTAAAAAATAAAAAGTGTTAAATACGCTCGAAAAAGCCCCCGTTTCATCCATAATTTCCTCTATGACACCGAGTGAAATAGTGAGAAAAAATAAAAAAACACTTCAAATATTTATTTGTTTTTTAAATGTGGCAATAAGTTTTTCTTATGCTTTGCGCAGGGCTAACTCATGCGTGAAATGGTGAATTTTTCTTATGGATTTGGGATGGATTGGTACCCGCCAAAAAGAACGGGTAAATCGTTAAAGCGGGATGGAGTGGATTAGAAGCCTATTTTTAGACTTGCTGAAAAACCGGAGTGATGGGAGTTGTAAATGTAACCAATGCCGATATACAGGTTTGGGGTAGCAAGGTATCCTGCCGACATTCCAGCGCCTAAGCTGGATATGGTTTCAGTTGTGGTAGATTTTTGTGTGCCGTAGCCAAGTTCACCAAACCCTGCAAGACGCCAGCAAGAGTAAACCCAAGCTTTGCCAAGCTTAAACGTCGCTAGATCCAAAGATAAATCACCCTTGCCAACTCCCTTAAGAATCCCAATTTCATATAACAAATTGGTGCCGCTTTTTGCGGAAGGCTCATATCCGTAGATCAAAGAAGACCCACTAAGCCGCTGATCTTTAGCGCTCGATGACTGAATGGTTAGTTCTGGAAAATGGTCTAGTCCAATATAATGTTTCGATGCCAAGGCCGAAAAGCTGCTAATCAAAAGCGCAACAAATAAAAGGCGCTTAATCGTCTGCATGTGCTACCTCCTTTTGTACATGACGCTTTTCATAAGAAACAAACCCCTTGTCTGTAGAAATAAACTGCAATACGATTTGAGCCAGCACGTTTGATTGGTCAACCTCGTAGCCTTGTTGCTCCAAGTAAGTGAAATATTTACCAACTCGCTCATTTTCACTTTGCTTAAAGGAAATGGTTTTCTTAATTACTTTCTCTTTTTTGGGAAGCTGTAACTTAATCGACATTTTAATCCTCCAATAATTGTCGTCCCTGGGCCAATAAGACCCCTTTTTTAAATAATTCAGTCAGGTTGTCGCGTGTAGCACCCTCGGCAATCAAAATCCAACTAGATGGAATTGGATCAATGAGTAACTGCCCACTAAGCAATGCCTCTGTATGAAGATAGGGAAGTTTTGCGGTCACAGGGATTTCACGAAATCTTGTTGACATGGATCCGTGCGCAAAGTTCTCTCTGCTTGTAAAGTCATCCAATAACCACCAGAAATCAGGGCGCATCATCATGAGCTTATGAGCTCGGTCATCAATAACGCTTTCATGAATTTCAATACCTATTCGCTGCTTGAGGGATACTCCATCAAGAGACTTGATTGCCAGCTCAAGGTTTTCGTTAAAGATGTTTACCGTAACCGGGACGTTATTCAAATTGATAAATGATACGGCTTGCTCAATAGTATAAACATCAAGATTGTAACGATCAGTTATGCTAAGCCCACTTATAAAATCGGCGGTACCATTGCCGTTTTTAAGCCTCACCAATTGCTCATATCCTACCGTCATGCCATTTAGCGTCATCACTATTGGTTCATAGCAAAAGTAAAGCTGTTTACTTTGTATTGCTCGTTGTATAAGACCCATTTAGCCATAACCTTCTTGGCATAATTCCTGCCATATTGAAGCCTAAAGCCTGCATTGTAGGAGGCTATAGCATCTTCCCAGTTTTCATATTTCGCAAATCTTTTGCGCAGAATCCATGCCGCAACACCGATGTTGATACATGGATCATGCAAAAGATCGTGACGCGTAATTCCGTAATTTTCCAACACAGGTAGCCAGACCGTATTGATTTGCGCCCAACCCAAATCTTCTGTTCCATTTCGGTTTTTGGCCACCACTCCCTTGCCACCGCCCTCAACGTCTAAAATTGACTTGATAAGCGGGGCAGGTACCTCATAGAGGCTGGATGCCTCAACGATACATTGCTGAACGATTGGCAAATCACTCATCGTCTTTAAAAATACGTGCTGCTTGAATCTCAGAAGAGTAGAAAGGCTTTCCATCAACGATTCGCTTAATACCTTGAATCGAACCCTCAATGTTGTAAGTCGCACCAATCTCAAACGCGTTAAGCACGAGGCTATCGCCTGAATTCTTTTTAGCGTTGTTCGATTTTTTCCGGTTTTCAATGATGCCGTCCAGTGTTTTTTTAGAAATTCGCACCGGAATAATAGATGTGTACCAAGACGGGATCTGTGAGTGATTTATCTCTACCTCAGGATGGTTTGAGGTTTTTACCCAAACCATCGCATTTCCGCTGTCCCGAAGATCGACATCAACAATTTCACCATTGAAGAAGAATTTATTAAATCCCATAAAATTAACCTCACGTTAAATAGTCAAAAAAATAGCTCACATCTGTAATAGTGAGAAGACTCCAAAAAATTAAACATCTACGCCCAAATTTTGAATAATTTTACGAGGTGAATCACCAAGCGTCTTGGCATAGTCTTCATCGGCAAGCTCAGCAATCGCCATGGACATAGCTTGTTGATAGGATAGCGCAGGGTCTTTATCCATGATGGACTCGTAGCGTTTTTTGCGAATAGCTTTTTCCGTTCCATTTGAGGTGTAAAGCCAGTAGGTATATCGATCCGATATAAACCGATAAACCCCAGAACCACCACCGCATCTTACAAAAATTTCGGAATACTTGCCTGGTATGGTATGTACGCTACTCAGAAGCTTTTGAGTTAACTCATCAGCGACCATTAATCCTGACTTAAATGCGGCTTCAAGCGATTCGGCTTTTTGACCCAAAGCAAAAAGCCAAGCGGAGTTATCCCACGCAGCTTTTGCGGCTGCTGACATCTGAAAATCACCAAAAGATTGAGTTATCACCCCAGCAGATCCGCCAAACTTACGATATGTCCGATAAGCACGGTTAATAAACCCTGCCGCCTGATTTGAAGCCAAAAGATCCCATCCCTCATCAATAAGCATCAATTTTGGCTGGTCTGGGTTTTGGGTTTTGTACATGGCATTTGCGATACGCTGCATCATCATTGTTAAAACCACATCACGGAATGCACCTTGGCTTTTCAAGTCATCAAGTTCAATAACAACAAATCGGTTCCCTAAGTCAATCGGCGCACCGGTTCCATCAAACCAGGCGGCTAATCGACCCTCTGTGTATGGTCTTAATTGATCCGCAATGTCTTTCGCACGTACATCTTCGTGCGCATAAAGCCATGCGCGAATATCTTTCATCGTGGTTTTTTCACGAGCTTGATGCCAGCAATCTTCAATGGCATGCTCAAGCAGGACGTACTCCCAGTCGGGTACGCCGCCTTCGATACTTTTTGGCCATGCCATGTAAGCAATCAGCTCTTTAAGCATTTCTGTAAATTCTTTAAGATCGAACTCAGTTTTGATTTGAGCAAACGGGTTGATGTCATAAGGCTTGTCAGTGCTAAAGACGAGGTTTGTGCCGCCTATAAGCTCACACATTTCGTAATATGAACGACCAGCATCTATAACAAACGCAAGCCCACCTTTTGATAGAAAGTCAGTTACTATCTCTTGGGCAACAAAGCTTTTACCCATGCCAGAAGCAGCCACAACAGTAAAGTTGTAATTGGTGACAACGTGTTTATCCATGATATTAACTGTTGCCAATTGCCCACGACGCGAAGTTAACAATAACCCACCATCTGCCGGATTTGTGCCTTTCCAGTCTCCCTGTATGGGCGCAAGGGTTGAGACGTGCTTGGTGGCCATGGTTGAGCTTCGCTGTAGGCCGGTAAAATTGGTTGGATCCGCGTCAGGTACAAAGAGTCCCGGCAAAGATGAAAACCAGATTGGAAAAGAGATAAATGTTTCCTGAGAACCTCTAAACGCATGTCCCGCCCACATAGATGTCACATTCTTGGCCGCATTTAACGCCTCTTTTTTAGGCGCGAAAATATTTAGCCCCATGTAGGAAGTAACCAGTGAGTTTCCATCCTCTGACATTCGAATCAGGCTGTGTGTTTGGTCTCTTTGCTCAAACAAGTGGGACATAATGGCTTGATAGGCTGGTGAGTCGGATACCAATTGACGACTAATACCCGCCAGCTTGACCGTCAATTTGTCTTTTGTTTTGCCGCTATCAAGCAACCGAACATTTAAGTACATCCAAAAGGGGTAAGGAATGTTATCGTTAGTTGCAACAAAGTCGCCAATCAGCTTTGCGGTAAGGGGTAGGTAGTTCTGTTTAGGATAGCCATCCATCGTCATACATACGACAGACTTGCGCTGCGAATCCATATCGTCGGATGCAGAAAAGTCTAACAATCCATCACGATCTATTGAGAGACGGCTACCTTTCATCACAATGTCAGCAACTCCCTTGTGATCATAAGGAGTTCTGGCAAGTGAATCCGCAGACAGATGCGGGTTTGCTAAGATCCGTAGATAAAATTTTATGCCTGTTCGATTAAGCGCTATGGCTGGTAGTTTTGCACCATTCATTACGCCAATTATGGATGAGCGAGATTTAAGAACCATCTCTTTAAAATCCCTCCACTGGTACTCATCATCATGGTCGCCTTTATAAGGAAGCGTGACAGTTAGCAAATAGGAGTGATCTTTTGGGTGTGATTCTCTGCCTTCAATGAGTGATGTTTTATAAGCCGCAGAAAGGAAGTAGTTTCTTCTGAAGTCTGCCATGGCATCAATCATTGGATCATTAGCGTGCTGTTTCGCCTTCCCCCATTTATCCAGGATTGGTGAAATCATGGGGTGCGATAAAATACCAAATTGCATAATGGTGTCGGGAACGTTGATCGCTGTCAAAATGGTTGCAATTTGCAGCTCAGAGTCGGTTCCTGCCGAGAGGTAGGGTGTGAACTCGATCATAAATCCAAGTCGGATTTCACGACCATCATCAATAAAAATCAACCCATCATCATCAACATCACGATAGTACAAAACAGACGATAGAGGACGACGTTCGGCAAAGTTTTCGATTAGCCCCTGTGGAGTTGATTGTAGCCCCGGGGGGTCAATTTTTAACCAATTAACTGCCGTCTTAAGCTGTTTGTCCATCCATTTTTGGGCGCTATCAAAGGTCGATTCAAGCATTGTTTATCTCCCAAATGTTTGGTTGAGGTTTTGAGCCACCCCTTCCAAACCTTCCACCAAGCCTTCGTTAGGTGGCGCGACATTCAGGCCATCAAAGTACGCAGGCTCAACATCAAACTCTCTGTCTGATTGACTTGTCATGCCTTCCTGATCCATTCTCACGCCAGCATAAGTCCAGTAAGAAGGTGTGGTGAACCATGCATAGCTACCAGAATGCAATACGCCACTTTTGTCTTGCCAAGGAGCAAGCCAAACCTTGTGTGGTTTAGGCGGGTGGTACACAGCCCCCGGGAGACTATCAGCAAAAGGTAAGGCTAAGGACACGGTTTTTTCCGTTGGTTTAGTTTTTGATTTATCGGATTGATTGCCGGATTTAGAGCAAGCCCAATTATCTTGTGTTATGAGATCATATTCGTTACCCCAAACAGACCAGCCTTCGGTTGAAGTATCGTTAATAGAGGATTCATATACCTTGTCAATCGGAGCACATGACTCACCATAAGGACAAGAAAATTTGCCATTGCTAGAGCAGCCTGAAGCGACTAATGCAAAACCTAAAGCAGCGAGGATGTGTTTATTCTTCACTTGAAAATTCTCCCTGAGCAATTTGTCCGTTCTTGTTATAGGGGTTGATAATTAGCCCGATTAAAAAATATCCTGTTCGTGGCTCGTAGTAGAAGTTGGCCGTGCGATTGTTCGTTTGAAGTTCGATGAGACCTGGTGCGTAAGTGGATTCAACTGCGCCTAACCACTTGGTAGTGGGGAGGTGAAGTTTTGCCATGTTGAGCGCGTTTTCTGGGCTATACGCTGGGTTGGCCAGGGTAAGCATCTTCAAATCTTGAGACGGGTCTTGATTTATTAATACATGCTTAGTGTCACCATCCGACCCACTACAAACCATAAATCCTAAAGCCAGACCAATAGAAAAGCTAAACAAGCCAGTGAGCAGTAAAATGGCGACGGTCTTTTGTTGTATCTTATTTGTTTTCATAATCACTCCATTGAAGCTGCGTACCTTCAGAGAATACGACAAAGAGCTTGCGACCCGAACCGACCTCAATCACCGGGAACATGCTTTCAGCTTCTTTCATGTAAAAATCAGCGAGTTTCCCTGCACTGGAAGACAGTCCGCCAAAGGCAGCTGATTCAGTGGTTTGCTGGACACTCAGGCCTGCAAGAGCTCCCACTCCAGATGCAGTTGAAGCGGACGACCCAGCATCGCTTAACCCCTGGGCGAAGCCTGCTAACAGCGTTTTAGCTAGAATTGCCCCGCGTTTTTCGATTAGCTTTCCTCGCAATCCGAATGTGCCGTCACCATCAACTACATAGCCTTTTACAGGTGATTCAAGTAGGCGTTTTGTTTTTTTATCTACACATGAAATCGAAGCCAATCGAATATGAGCACGCTCATCAGACAGGGAACCATAAGCTGAAGCCATCACAAAACAGGATTGAACCCGATAGCGTGCCTCGCCGGGTAAAAAAGCGTTATCCTGCATCCTAATCAAGAGGGGTTGTGGATTGGCTTTTGTGGTCGTTGCCGTGTTTGCAGAGACACCTGTTAACATTACCCCCGGCGCAAAACTGGTTGTTAAATATCCAGCAAACCTACTCCCTTGTTCAGTGGTTGCGCTTGAAGGCTGAGGGGAGAAGATTTTTGCATCCTCATTCTTGGGGCTGTAAATTCCATTGGTCTTCTGCGCCTCCTCAGCTTGTTTTGGCGTTACATCTTGCATTGAACCAAACGCTACTGGCGATGGAGGCAGGTCGGGAAGTGTGCCCGTAGTAATTTCATGCTGCTTTTTCACAGCATCAAGTGATGGTGGAGCCGGTGGTTCCTGCGGTATCCGACCCCTAGTTGGTGTTGGGGCAGGGAGCCTCCGATCATCAGCGTTAATTTTTGAGTTTATTTCTAGCAACCCTTTATTAATTGCCTCGAAGTTTTTTTGTGCAGACTCATTCTGGCGCTGGACGAGCGCCTTTAGATCCTCAACAGATTGTGTTGTGCTTGAGAGATTTCGCGTTAATTCATTTGTTTTGTCACGGAGCATAGTTATTTCGGCGTCGGTTTTTTGGGCAAGTGTTGCTTGGTCTAATTTGTCAGGCGTTAAATTAACCAGCGGCGGAGGTGGGGCTGCACGCTCTGGCTGTTTGTTAAGCGTTCCATTGAGAACGATTACACCCACAACCGCACCACCTAAAATGAGTGCCCACTTCTTATTTATGGCATTTTTCTTTTCAGAAAGTGTTTTGACCTTAACCTCGCTCATTGCGCAACCCTCACGACAATTAAAGTAGATTCATGCTCAGGTGAAATTGTTGATGAATCAATATGTACCGCTTTTACACCGGCAGCATAGAATTGACTGGCTTCAACCTGAACAGAACGTTCTTTAGATATGAGCTTGTATCTAATTACCTCGAAACGATTGTTGGAGTAAGATTTTTGAGGATAAGCCTTAAAAGCACCATAGTTAAGAACTTCGTTAACCTTGGTTTCCTGGTAGCCACGAGGTTGAATCCCCTGAGCAACAGAGGAAACCACAGGGATAAATAGGATATTGGGATTACTGGCATCCCCTATTTCTAGTGATACACCAGCGCCACCAATTCGTATTACTTGAGGAGGTATGATTGAGTTGGGTTTAAGCGATAGGATGTATTTGCCCGACACGGTTTCAAGAACGCCATTAACCACTTGGCCTTCAGCTTTATCTGAAAAACGAACCATTGCGGTTTTACTGTCATCGGAAAAAATCGGATTGCCTTCAATCGGAGTGTCAGGAGGGAAGACAATTTTTAAAATTCTTGAATCTGCTGAAATCATGTTGTAACTACCAATTGAGACGCCTTGCGACATAACGGATTGACTAGAAAACAACAGTGATAAAGAGATTATGAATGCGTTTCGGATAGACATTACTTTGAGGCCTCTAAAGAATTGATCACATACATGCCACTCCCAACTTGGGCGTAGGTAATAACGTAAGTGGCTTCGACTGGTGAAATGGGTTTCGTTCCTGCTGATCTGTTTAAAAAGCCCTTAACAATAACCTTGTTGGGCGCTTCAAACTTTTTCTCAGTAGGAAAGAAGCTTTGGGTCACACCTTGGTCTTTATAAAACTTGGCATCCTTAGTCAAAGCCTCCAAGTTAGCAGCAAGGGCGCTGGGTGATAACCTAAACTTGAGCTGGTCAAGGCGTGACTCAACCGTTTTAGGTGTCCAGTTTAAAAACAATGCAAGATCAGCATCTGACAGCAGGGATAGATAGGCGGTATCAAGTCCAATTTCACCATTGATAGTGATAGGCTGCTTTTCAGTCAGCGCAGAATATGGAACCAATACGATTTTGGTGTTATTGGATACAACCAATAATGAAATACTCAAAACAATAGAAACTGTGGCAAGTGATAGAGATGCCAGTTGCCATGCTCTGCGAGATTTTGACAGCGTAATAACTGTATCAGCGTGTGACATAAAAATATCTCGTTAATAGTCTTGGTTAGCTTATAAATTCGTTCTCATAGGGAGGAGGGAAGCGCTTTCGGAGTGTTGGGTCTATTGATAACCCAAAAGCCCATACAGCATGTTGCGCCGCACCCCTTTTCGCACCCCTTTTCATGCGCTTGGTTATTTTCAAGAAAAAATAAACAAGAAAAACTCCAACCAAAAGAAGCCCCGCCAGAAATGAGAATCCAAATAGAACAACAGCAATAACAAATTCGACTGGATCCCAGAATAAAATCGGTACAACATTGTCTACCCGGGTTGGAACGCTTCTCTCATTCATCGCCATTAAGAAATAACCGCACCGGTAATCATGGTTTTAACAACGCCCGGCCCCCAGTAGATGAAGGCGGCGGTTGCGAGACCGGCTAAAGCTGGCATGGGTGAGTTTTTTCCAACGGCATAAGCGCCGCCGACGAGAATAGAGGCGATGCCCGCACCCACGCCGTAAGCACCTTTCGCCCAGCTATCAACGGTTGTCATAAACTCACCAAACGGATCATTTGCACCGGGCGTGTAGGTCGAGGATGCGCTGGCAATAGACGTGAAAAGAAATGCAGATGCTGCACTGAATAAAGCTAAAAATTTCTTCATATAAATACTCCGTAAAATCATCGTTAAACCAAGTTTTTCCACACAACGTAATAGTGAAGACTGGCTAAAAAATAACCGCACCAGTAATCATGGTTTTAACAACACCCGGCCCCCAGTAGATGAAGGCGGCGGTTGCAAGACCGGCTAAAGCTGGCATAGGTGAGTTCTGTCCAACAGCATAAGCTCCGCCTACGAGAATAGAAGCGATACCCGCGCCCACGCCGTAAGCACCTTTCGCCCAGCTATCAACGGTTGTCATAAACTCACCAAACGGATCGCTTGCACCGGGCGTAAAGGTCGAGGATGCGCTAGCTATAGACGTGAAAAGAAATGCAGATGCTGTACTGAATAAAGCTAAAAATTTCTTCATAAAAGTTACCTCTAAGTTTCTTGGAGCCAAAACGATTCCAATCTAAATAGTGATAACTTTTAAAAAGATTTAATCTTTGGGCGAGAGGCTTTTCATGAGCTTTTCGTAGTCATCTTTTGTGAGCTCAATACTGAGTGATGATGATTTTAAGTTTAGAAAACTTTCAGAAATGGGTGCGCCAGCTTTTTTAAACTCACTCAAAGCCCAGGCAACATCAACCGTTCCTTCAATCTTCCAATAGCTCTCTGGGTCAGCTTTGTTGCACTCTTGGTATCCTCCTGCATCAATCATTTGATCGCAGGTTGGTGGTTTTTTTGTATATACAATGGCGGGGACAGAGCGTACATTCCAAAGCGTAAATAACCTTGGATCAATCATAAAATTTGGCGCTCCATGCTGGCTGTGATACTTGAGAATGTGTTCATTCATAAACTTCCCAAGCGTATCGTTTTCCTTAATTCCTCGGTACACCATTGGAATGCCGTAAACCAAGCTGTCAAGACTGTATGAGCGAATTAGACCTTCTGGCATTGAGGTCGAAATTAGGATGTAAAGGCTCGGCGTATTGGCTTCATTCGCAAACTTTTCCACCCAAGCATTGATTTCAGGATTCATTGATGCACTGGGCATAGATTTTTCAAAAAAGTGCGCATAATCCTCACGCTTAAAGGTTTGCTGCTCCTCAAGCATTGAACGATATTGTTTTAAGCTTTCGTGTTTGGAGGCGTTATGAAACACCTCTCCCGGATCAATGGCACTGTCGGCATAAAGCATGGATGACAGCGACAAGGTGATTGTAAATATCAAAGGGGTTTTTAGGCCTACCATAAAGCTTTTGCCTCCAAGTTAACATGAACGGGCCCCATTGCTGGTGGTGCAAAGCGATCTTTCACGCGAACCTTAAGTTCAGCATAATGCTTATCACCATTTTGCAGGGTAAAGTGAACCTTGATTACGTAATCGCCAATGCTAGAGTAGTGGTGGCTAAATTCATAAATGTAACCACCGCCACTGGTTGAACCATCGCCCCAGTCAACGGCAACATGACTCACTGTTATATTAGCGGGCAACCACTTTTGAACGGTTGAAAGCTTGACGGTACAGGCATCCTCACAATAGCCTTGGTTAATTCTCGCCACAATATCATCGGTTTTAGGTTGAAAACTATTCGATTCAATTTGTTCAGTAGCCTGTGTTGCCACGACAGACTGATCTGGCGGCGTAGGTTTGAGGTCATTGGCTAAAAACGAAAGATCCATTTTTCCTAAATCCAACAAACTAAACTCTTCAATTGTGAACCCACTGCAATCAGCCGTAAGCTTGGTATTGCATCCAAGCGAACCTTTGGTCTGGAAACTCGTTCTGAAGGGCTTGGCGTAAGCAGCTACATCGGTTAAAAGCGTATAAGAGCAATAACCGTGTGCATCGCACCCACCAAATATTCTTACCTGAGTACCCGGTACATACTGAACGGGAGAGGGTGGTATCTCTTTGGGAAGCGTATGATTAAAGACATTGGAACCGGCTTTGACCCTTAACTTTATTTGATCCCCAGCTTCTGATTCACCATAGGTATAGGATGAAATCTCAAGATTTCTAATCGTTGCGGGATCGCTCCATACTCCTGTTTCAATAACATCCCTAAATAAAAAGGTAAGTGGAACTTGAAAGTTACCACCCTTCCAAGCGGATACGGCATAACTGCAACTGGCATTTGAATCACAATCACCTTTTACAACAACATTGCGAGACAGGGCGATTCGCGTATTGTCTATTGGGTTAACGCCAACAATATTTAAGCGGTCATCAGACTGCTTTAGCGGCGGTGGGTTATTCGGGGCATGACAGTTATTGTTGTCACACACGGCAAAATAAGTGGTGAGAATAGCAGGGCAGTTCTCACCTGCGGGCGGACTTATCGAATTGCATTGTTCACTGTATTGATAGCGCCATAATCGATTGCCATTGACGGTGCCCATGTCAATCCAACTTCCAGTAGATCCATAAAAGGAAAAAGAATAGTTTTGAGTTTGAGCATCCGCAAACCCTTGCGAAGCAAGTGCTGCAAGTTGCTCTCTTCCTTGCTCTTGAACAGCACGAGCCAGCTTGTTATCAAAGGTACAGTACCAATAGGTTTTCTCAGTGCACCATGCGCAGTTCCACGTTTTGCAACCACCCCAGTCACATTTGAAACCGTCTACCCCTGCGGTACAGCCACTACCCACGGAAACAGCCAATCCTTTTTTCTTACGTCCATAAAGCTCTGATTCCTCTTCTGAGCACTTAATTAACCCTAGAAAGTTGGCATTTCGCTCTGCATCCTTACCGCAGCAGCAGGTTCCCAACGCACTGCACCCATCCACTTCTTTGCACTTTTGCATTTTCCCTGCGAATACGCGCAATGGATCACCCGCTGCACCGTGTTTGAGCATTTCAGCCATGCTTGATGCCTGCATTGCCTTGTTGAAACTGCCATCCTGAACTTGAGTGATGCTAGGCGTTTCAAGTGAAATATTGGTACAGCTGTTAGTTGTTTGATAGGCATTACATTGCTCTTGTAGATAAGTGCAGTCATAGGTTTGTTCGACATACGAGCACTGGCCATTCTCTGTATCAAGACACACTTCTGCAACTTTTGTACATTCGGGTTCGGTTATACAATCCCCTTGGTCAATCGCGCAAGACCATTTACTGTCCTCATTTACGCAATAGCTTCCAATTTTTTCATGGCAAGTTTTTTCGCTGGTTTGGGCGCAATTTGAACCGGGCTGAACGGGGGAGTAAGTGGTAACTTTATCTTTCGTGCAAACATAGTTTTGGTTTAACTGAATACATTGACCATCAACGTTTGAATTTGAGCAATTGCTTGTAGCAAGTATGCAACCCTGAATGGGTGAGGAGGAGCAGGTATCCGACGCACTTGTGTCATAACACAAATATGTTTCACTCTTATCCCAGCAATCGCCCGGGACAATATAGTGACCTACTGGCTTATTAGGGGAAGTGTTAAAACAAACCCAAACATCATTAATAAGTCTACACTCATTACCCGAACAACTAGAATTTGATAGGGTGCATGACTCTAAAGCCTCTGCCGTGGACAGCATTGCAAAAAACAACAAAAAAGGGAGCGCATAGTATTTTGACATTAATTACACACCTCGGACGTGGTGACAACAGGATTGGGAACGCGCTTTGCAATATTTAGCTTAATTAACTCAAACCTTGTATTTCGCCACTCTGTTTTTTGATACCCCATCCCAAGCGTCCGGCCATATTCCTTGGTTACATGATAGTAATTGTATGAACAGTCATCCCAACAAAACCTATTGCTGTATGCGTTAAGTGTGCGATTAACACTATAGGATGCAAAGTAAGGATGTTGTACATGATAGGTATTATGCGTATTGGAGCCTGTGTAATAAAACCCTGGGTAAAATGAGATTTTTTCCCCTTTATGCAGATACCCAATGTAAGCTGCTCGCCCAATATTTCTTTTGCCGCGCGTGTGAAGCACATAATAACCATCCTCTGGAATGGTTCCAGTTTTTAGTGAGTGGTGGTATTTATCACAGCCTGAGCATTTAATATCATCTAAATAAAAAACCGTACCTTTGTTTTCTACACTAATCACCTCATAACCGGTTGATATGGTCTTATTCATTTCAGCCACTGGAACAAAGCAGCTCCAAGCACTGCAACTCCCGGTTGTTTGATAGTTATTCCACAAATGTACATCTCTTCCAGAGATGTACTCAAGCTTGCTCGAAATGGAAACTGTTGTTTTAAGATCACAATATTTAGTGTAAGTAACACGCTTGTTGCAATTGATATATGGAGTTAAATCATTCTGCTCAATCGTGTCAGAAGGTATAGACAGTGTGCATGTTTTTTGTTCGGTGATCTGACTGATAACCATGTCCAAACACTGGCTAACATCTTGGCACTGAGCATCCTGGCTTGAATCCATCTCAAAAACATTTACCGGTACATCGGGTCTTGCACAGGTTCCAGTTTCACCATCAGATTCAATTTCATTAAACTGACGTTGGGCACAATCAATTTGCTGGTCTTTGCTTAGCAAGGTTTCTTGATACTTGCCCATGTTGGAATTCTTCCCAGCATGGATGACATTGCCCTGTTCATCATAAACACCTGAGCCAAGCGTTAAGCTCGCAATAGAATTTTCGTTAGCGTAATTTTGAGACAGTGCCGATTGACCGTGTGACTCAAGGTTGTTTCCATCGAAGGTTTGTTTACGCTTTATATCAACTTTGATACTGCAACCATCTGAGGCGCAGCTCTGGAGCATCATTGTGGCCTCTCCATCGGTTTTGACTGTTTGCATTGGCTTGAAGTCATCATCGCCGCAAATCGCACCAGATAGGGTATTGGTGCAATAATAAAGACTGCGCCCTGAGACGCTTTGCTGGCACGCAAACGAAACACCATTGACCGTACCAAATCCATATACATCTTCACTAAAGGGGCACGAAATACTTCCAGTAGCTGTTTGGCTAATATTTAACCCGCCTTTTCCAGATCCAATGTTGCCCTGTCCTGAGCCTGAAATCCCCATGTTTCCCAAAACACTCTGACCGGTTTGGCCTTTTAAATTATTAAATGCTCCCTTGGCCATTTGTTCGGGAGTCATTGCATTCACTACTGCTGAGTTAAATGCAAAAACCAAAACAAACATGAGTTTCTGAAAGTGCTTAAGCGAAACCATTTATAAATCCTTTTGAACAACCTTAATATCAACAATGGTGCAAACAAGTTTTGATAACTCGCCACCATGCGGTGATACATGAATATCGGAAGCGGTTATAAAAACCCAAGAGCCAACAATTAGCATTGGAAAGAGTGCTTTTGCTCTTTTGTCCCAGAGTGTGGCTTCAACAATTTGCTCGTGCTTTTTGCCAAATCTAAAATAGGAGTAAGAGAGTTCAATTTGCAAAAAACACTTGCCTGATTTAGCAGTTTTTAATTGCCCAGGACTTACAACACGGCACAATTCAGCAAACATAGATATGACAGACCTATTTTGACCAACTGAACTAAATAGTGATGTGGAGTTAAAAAGACATGATTGAGTGCATCAAAAAAGACGCAAGGAGAGGTTTTGATCGGACACCGCAAAGCAACTGTAGAAAGGGGCAGGCTGCCCCCTTGTAAGCATTATTTTTTTAAAGCGTCTTTTAAGCTTTTGCCAGCAGAAAACGATGGAGCTTTAGAAGCTGCTATTTGAATGGTTTCACCCGTTGAAGGATTACGTCCTGTGCGGGCAGGGCGATCTTTGACAGAAAACTTACCAAAACCCACAATCGTAATGTCATCACCGGCAACAAGCGATGCCTGTACTGCACCAAACACCATATCGACGGCCTTAACTGCGTCACGGCGAGAAATGCCTTCGGCTTCAACAATGCGGTTAACAAGTGTTTCTTTTGACATATTTAAAACTCCTATTGATTTAAATCTTCTTTAGCGGCTTTAGTTACCGCATATCGAATATAGCCCTTCATAGAACGGCTGGTTTGCTTAGCTGCCATCTTGAGCAGATTATACTCCTCCTCACTAAAAGATGCCCCCATGTGGCGCACAGAGTCAGCTTGTGAAGAGGCATTGTTTACAGTCTTGATGGGTTTCTTATCAGCCGCATCGACAAATTCCTCAATTGATTTGGGTTTACGCTTTGTGACCACGAATCTCCTCCCATAAACTTGTAATTTCTTCAATCGCCTTGGGATTGTCCATCTCCACTACGCCTTTGCCAACCCCCATTGCATCACGATAGATTTTTCGATCTCGAACCACGGTGTTCAGCAAAGGAATATCAGCATATTCAGCAAGATAATCCTGTGCTTCTGCAACCTCATTGATCATAGGGTTTGTAGGCGCAATGCTCAACACAGCAAGCGCCTTTAGCTTCTCATTAAAAAGCTGTGCATTCGTGATGATTTCATAAAGTGTTGGCATCACATCAAGATCTGGTTGTGATGGTCTAAATGGCACCAATAACAAATCCGCGGCCAAGATACCTGTTCGCAGCTCTTTGCTATCGCGCCCAGCAGTATCAATAATGACGAACTCATATCGCCGTCCCAAATCGAGTGCCAGCTCACGAATGTTTTCAGAAGCCTGAACATTCTGAACAGTCGGTAAAGCTTCGCTAGACTCCAATCTATCCAGTGCCCAATTGGTTGATGTAGCTTGCCTGTCGGCGTCAAGAATAATGACATCCTTACCTGACTTGGCCAAATGTGCCGCTAGATTGACGGCAATCGTGCTTTTACCACAACCACCTTTTTGATTTCCAACTTGAACAATCATCCTAAAAGCGCGAGAGACCCCGGGGTTTAGCCCGGGGAGGGATAGCGCCTGCCGTTAGGCAGCCTGTTTCTCGC
>JACUUF010000415.1 GCA_014859465.1 Methyloprofundus sp. | reverse complement strand
CCCACATCCACCCATGTGTATTTATCCACCTGCCCACGGAAAAATTGGCTGCGGTTGGTGCCTTTTTCACGCATCACTTCTGCTCGTTGCAAAAAACGCGCGTCGTTAATAATCAACAAGCCACCTTCACCGCCGCTGGTGTAGTTTTTGGTTTCATGAAAGCTAAACGCCCCTAAATGCCCAATGGTTCCCAGTGGTTTGCCTTTGTATGTACTCATCATACCCTGTGCGGCATCTTCGACGACAAACAAACCATGACGATTGGCGATGTCCATAATCGCATCCATCTCGCAGCCCACACCTGCATAATGCACTGGCACAATGGCTTTGGTGTTAGGGGTAATCGCGGATTCAATGAGGGTTTCGTCGATATTCATGGTATCGGGGCGAATATCCACAAACACAATCTTTGCGCCACGCAATACAAATGCATTGGCGGTGCTAACAAAGGTATAGCTGGGCATAATCACTTCGTCGCCCGGCTGAATGTCTATCAACATGGCCGCCAACTCTAACGCCGCTGTGCAAGAAGGCGTCAGCAAGGTTTTTTTACAACCCAACTTTTCTTCAAACCAGGCCTGGCACTTTTTACCAAAATAACCATCGCCCGAAATTTTATTGCCCTGCATCGCCTGCAAAACATACTGCTGCTCATTGCCGGTTAAAGGCGGTTTGTTGAATGGGATCATTTTCTATAAACACTAAATTAAATGAATAGGCTTGCTTCAAAAGCAAAGTAGTATAACTAAATAACATCAACTCGAACTAGCTTTGAAAGCTTCTCGGCTTCAGCCATGATATCCGAGGAGTCATCGTACTTAACAAACAAAATCCCAAACTTATGTGTTTCAGGGTTTTCGACTATATCGCCTTCTTTCCACCAAACTAAACGATCAACGATTCGTTTTTCAACCAATGGATCAATATACACCACAGCCAAAGTACCTGTTTTTTCACCCATAATACAGTGGCGGACAAAGCCACCTTGACTCTCTTCTTGTCGTACATCAGGGATATCCAAACCAGCGGCTGCTCTTACAATCCATACGGGATATTTGACACCTGTCGCATGCTCTACTAGCTTCACATAAAGATCGCCCGGTGCCCTTCGACAAATTTCAATAATATATGGCTCGCCTTCACGAAGAATAAATTGCACGTGAAAAATGCCATCTACTAAAGATAGTAGATGGCAAATTTTTTCAGATTGCTCGATCAACTTTGTAATAGCACTTTTAGGTACTTTGCTTGGAGTTGATGCTGCTGACACTAAATAAGGACTTAAATGGTAATGTTCGTTATCAGTAAAATGGAAAACGATTTTGCCTTGCTTTATAAAAGCTGAAAAACCGTGCCTTGACCCTTTAATAAACTCTTCAACCACTACGCGTTTAGACTTGGAAGCTGAAAATGCATAATCAAGTGCTGTGTGAAACTCAGTGTGAGAGTCTACTCGAGTTATACCCTTACCGCCTGTCAAATCAACAGGTTTGATAATAACAGGCAATGTCAAAAAGTCTAATGCTCTTAAAGCGCTTTCAATATCACTATAACCAAGCGCTTTAGGCGTTGGAATGTCATTTTCTTCTGCAAAAGCACGATAGCGGTCTTTATGATGAATCGTTAGCGCGGTTTCAAAAGAGTCATGCCCTGGCAAGCCAAGTTTTTCGGCCACATACGCTACAGAAAGCGCCGAAAAATCATTACAACAAGCACAAGCGGCCTCAACATCCTGCTCTTGAGCGATACTAAGCATAGCTTCGGGGTCTGAAAAATCGCCAGGACAATACTGGTCAGACTCAATGTGACCTAGATCTGACTCTTTATTCCCGCTTGTAATAACGTGATAACCCAATGATTGAGCCGCATGAATTAAAGGGATGTCAGCATAGCCCCCACCGGCTATTAGTATCTTTGGTTTGTTTTTTTGCATAAAGGTTACTCTTTTGGAATAAAGAACATGACAGTCTCAGTTACACCCTCTGTGTAGTGACGCAAATAAAGCTCATAGTCATCTCGAAATGACAAGATCAACTTTGGTATCGTCCACAAGTCATCCGCTTTGTGATATACGCAAATAGCAAGACGCGGATGATGAAGCTTTATTGAACGCTCTGCACCTTCAAGTGCAGCAACTTCGGCACCTTCAATATCCATCTTCAAAAAAGTGAAGGGGTCTTTAACAAGTTCATCAATTCGCTCTACTTTAATTTCCAACTCCCCGTCTTCGGAAATTGTTGATGATGATCCACCTGATGAAAATCGGAGTGTTTGTGCCTTGTATGAGGCGCCATAGGGATGGTAATGAATATTCATGTACTTTTTCAGCTTGTTCTTAACCCTTTCCATATTAGATGGTTCAGGTTCAAAAACGTGTACTGCCTTACAATCAGGACAACGCTTAATGAACTCTTCAGTCGTGTACCCATCAAAGCAACCTACATCAACAAACACTTCATTTTCAGGTCGCAACTTGAGAAACGGTTCGAAATATTGGCGTTCCTGTGCATCAACAAAGCCCTCCATAAAAGAAAGATTACGTGACAGTCGAAAATTCAACAGCGCGCTATATATTTGACGCGATTCGATGTCGGCAAGTCGATTAAAGACCCATTCGAACTCATGTTTATTAATCTTAAATTCATTATCAAAAGATCCGAGAACAGTAACATCTTTTACATTTATACCGCTATATTTTTTAAATGCATAATAATCAATTGCTTGAATGCCTTTTTCAGCTAAAACTCGTATAGCAGTAATTGGTCTTCCCAAAACAACTGCACTTATCACCATTGCCGCTTTCGGTATCTCACTACTTCGAATAACAGGTTTATCATTAAAAGTGGCTGAACTCGTGAAGTCATCTATAAATCCATCTAGATCAATATGCTCTGCGATGCTTTTTGCCCATTGATTACATCCAAATACATAACGAGGAGTTTCACCTTTTACAAATTTCTCACAAAACGCAATGGCTTTTACATCTTCAGGAAAATTATCTTTACACATGATTTCGTTGTTCTGTCTCATCTTATTCCTCTTTGTAATAAATCTACCCATCTATTCTCTCGCGCAGACAACTCAATGGCTTCTAACATTAATAATCCTTCATAAGCATCTTTTGGATGAAAGACAAAATCATTTTGTGATGGTTTACCAATCATTTTATTTGTTAAATCTTCAAAAATATCTACATAGAGATTGGAAAAAGCCTCTAAAAAACCAGATGGATGTCCTGATTTAAATCGGTTATAGCGTGGCTGATGTGCTAAAAAAACATCATTATACGCTCGGTCTATTTGCATTTTTCGACCACCGTTGTCGCAAAAATGAATAAGTTCAGGTTCCAGCTGAAACCATTCAGCTGAACCTTGATCACCATAGACCCTTACCCTAAGTCCATTTCTATGACCAAGAGCAGATTTACTGAACCATACGTTACACTCAAGCCCGTTAGTGTATTTAACCAATGCCATTGTATTATCAACAACTTGGCGGAACTGCCCCATGCTGCTTTGCGTTGCAACCAGAGACACTGGTTTTTCGCCCGTTAAAAAGTCAATCATATGATGAAGATGTACGCCTAGATCCAAAGATATAGTTGGAATGTCACCATCACGCATGCGCCATTGCTGCGGAACCATTGGCTTGCCTTCACTATTAAGTCGCGCAAAACCTTCTTGAGGCATTTCAATATGGATTTGTTCAATCCGGCCTAATCGACCATGACGAATCATTTCTTTAAGCTCTCGGACCATCGGGTAACCAGTGTAGTTGTAGGTCACAGCTAAGTATCCAGCACTTTCTTCTAATGCTGCCATCATCTTTTGAACATCCATGCTCGTTGATGCAAGCGCCTTTTCACAAATTACAGGGATACCATTTTCAATTGCAGTCAGTACAGGTGCCAGGTGCTCTGGCGTAGGCGTTAAA
>JACUUF010000052.1 GCA_014859465.1 Methyloprofundus sp. | reverse complement strand
TAGCCTGACCCTCTTCTAGCTCAGCGCGTTGCAGGTAAAGTTGCAGCATATTCGCTTCCGCCTGATTAAGATCTTTAGTCGCGTTATCCCAGTAACAGGCGGAGTATTTAAGATGCTCACCTAAGGCTAAACGAAAGAAATCCGCAGGCACTTCATAATGTTGTGCATTCGCGGCAGCTGTTTCGATAGCGATGGGACTTTGCCGTAATTCATCAAGAAAGGTTTGATAACGCTGACTTTGTTGCTCGACATCATGCGCAAATTCATCGCGTAAACGTACTTTTAATAATTGCCGGATACCTAAGCGTATTAAGCTATCGGGTAAACGTCGCTGCTCTGCTAAATCAATTAGTTGCATGATAAATCTCGCTCAAATTTTAGTTGCTGATGGTTTGGGCCACCAAGGGAAAAAGGCTGAGGTGCTTTGTTGATAACGTCGGTAATCATCGCCACGACTCAATAAAGCCTGACGCTCAGTATACGGAATGCCAGTAAAAAAATATAAGAAGGCGAACATAACCAGGGGAGCTAGCCATAAAACTACTTGATAATCGCCCCCCCAACCCATTAAAGGGTAAGCAAACCAGTGTAACCATTCAAAAAAGTAATTGGGATGCCGTGAATAACGCCACCAGCCGTGACGACAGGTTTTGCCTTTATTGTGTTGCTGGCCTCTAAATTCGGCCAGTTGTTGATCGGCTGTGGTTTCGCCCCATAAAGCAAATAAAGCGAGTATTAAACCGCTGATAACGAGTAGTGGATTGGGTGCGCTATTTTGGGCAACCGCCCAAAAAGGTAAAGTCAAAAGGACGATAAAGCCCGCTTGTAATTGAAAAAATAGAAAAAATCCAAGGCCAGTATATTTACCCATGGCATTACGCAGGGTTTGATAACGACCCTCTTCATGTGCGCTTTGAAAACGGCGTAACAAATGCAGGTCTAAGCGCAGAAACCAGGCAAAACTTAAACCGGCTAAAACGCATTGCAAAGCAACAGGGGCATTGCCTGTAAAGGCATAAACAGGGCCAGCCAACATCATGCCAAATGCCCAAACGACATCGACAATGCCAGCATTTTTAAAGTGCTGTTGCCATAGCCATGCGCCAAACATAGCCAAACTACTCAAGGTAGCGATAACGCATAAAACTGACATTTTATCTCCTGCTTAAATTTTAGCGTGTTTAGGGCAGATGATGATCGCCGCGTAAAGCTTTTGCTAGCCACAATAACAGTGGCATTGCTATAGCCCAGCTCAGGGCTATAAAAAACAACCACAAGTAAAAATTACCGGTTATTTGCACCGCGCCTAAACGTTCTGCGCCTAAATAAGATAAAGGACTGGCTATCGCGGCACTCAATCCTGCTAGCCATAAGCGGTTTTGTAAAAAGGCCAATGAATGATTCAGCGTTAATGCTAAGCCCATCCAGAGGCATAAAATCCATAAGGGCGCTAATCGAGGAATAGGCGCGGGGCTGGCAAATTGCATCCAGCCCAGACTGATCCAAGTACTATCCAAAATAAAGCCTAATAAAACAGCTACTAACAGCAAGGCAAAATCACCTGTGCTGCGGTGCGTTGGAGACAATTGCCAAGTCATGAACAGGCTTAGCACAGCAAGGGCAGGCCAAATAAGCTCAGAGACCGCGCCTATGACCGCAGCAAACCATAGGCATTGCATCCATAAAAAATTAATGAGCTGCTTACGTGGCATCACTAGCTAACCATTGCGCTCTGCGATTGGCAGGTTTAGCAAAGAGTAACTGCACACTGGAAGTGGATTTTTCTATAAATCCGCCTTCGCAATAGCATAAATAAAATTCCCACATACGGATAAACGCCTCACTGTAACCTTGCTCCCTTACTGTCTCGAGATGACTCATAAAGCGTTCGCGCCAGTGTTTTAAGGTTAAGGCATAACTTTCGCCTTGATCTTCAAGGTTAATCAGGCGTAAATCGCTTTGTTGCGCACTGCTGTTAATGATCGCACTGACCGAAGGAATAAAGCTGCCAGGGAAAATATAACGCTGAATAAAATCGACGCTTTTTAATGCTTGTTGATAACGTTGATCTTCAATAGTGATGGCTTGAATGAGGGCTAAACCCTCTGGTTTTAAAAGACTTGCGCACTTTGCTAAATAAGTATCTAAAAATTGATGACCCACCGCTTCAATCATTTCTATCGATACTAATTTGTCGTAATGACCTTGTAAATCACGGTAATCCTGCATAATAACGGTGACTTTATCAGTGACGCCGGCATGACGCATACGTTGTTCAGCGGCGTTAAATTGTTCCACGGAAATGGTTGTTGTGGTAATTTTGCAGCCATAATTTTTAGCGGCGTAAGCGGCAAAGCCACCCCAGCCGGTACCAATCTCGATTAGATGATCCCTGGCTTGTAAATCCAGTTTTTGACAGATACGCTCTAATTTGGCGTTAGAGGCTTGTTCTAAGCTCATGTCAGGTGAATAAAAAGTTCCCGAAGAATACATGCCATGCTGATCAAGAAATAATTCAAAAAAATTATTCCCCAGATCATAGTGTGCGGCAATATTTTTACGGCTGCCTGCCGTAGTGTTTTGGTTACGTTGATGCCAGAAAGTGAGTAATTTATTAGCTAAAGTCGCCAAACCGCCTTCCATGCTATCGAGTAGATCACGGTTACGCACCATGATTTGAATCACTTTAGTTAAATCATCCGCCTGCCAAAGCTTATCCATATACGCCTCGGCCGCGCCAATAGAGCCGCCTAAGGCTAGCTTGCGATAGAAATTTAAATCGGATACGCTGATTTCGGCTCGCAAAGTAGCTGCTGAGCCAGAGCCAAGCTCATGGTAACCTAGCGGGTCAGTCAGGCTGATATGTGCGCCTGTTATATGCGCTAGTTTTTCTAGCAATGAGCGGCGCAAAAATAAATCCAGCTTACTAGGTGGATGGCTTAACATTTCTACTGATGCATGCATGGTAACTCCTTATTTGCTAATTAATGCGACGGATGGTCATAGAAAGGGATGCCTTTTAACCATAAACGTAAGGCTTGCCAGTGAATACCAAAGACTACGGCAAGGGTCATAAAGGGGTAGCGCAAAGGTAGCATGCGCATGGTTTTACTGTTCATGCTCAGCATTTGTAATTGTAAGGTGGCATTAAAACAGGATTGCTGATTTTCTGATAGCTGCATGTGGATGGTGATATTTTCAGGCTGTAATTTAAAGTGCCAAAAATATTGTAAATTCATCGGCATAAACGGTGACACGTGGAATGCTTTAGCAAATGCAAAGGCATATTTGCCCTTTCTGTCGGGCATATTTTGGCAATCCAATACATAGCAATGTCTTTCTTGCCAAGGCGTATTGGTTATTTCAGCAAGAATATAGCTCGGATATTCTGCGCCTTCTGGATAGCAGAAATAAAAGCTGACGGAATTAAAACCGAAGCCCAAATAACGCAGATTGGTTAATAGACAAATACGTCCCGTAAAGTCTTTACCGGTGTGTTGCTTAATTTTTTCCTGTACTGCTGCTTGTATGCTTTGCTGGGCATCGCCGATATAATCGCGGCGATAAAAACTAAGCCAATTAAAACGCTCTTTTGACCAAAAAGAACTTTTTGCTATGACTTGATCTAGTTCATCTAAATCCAGATAACTCATGAACACTGGATAGCAAAAATCATGGGGTTTGGGACTAAAGCGGCGATGCCGCACCGTGCCAACCGCCAACTGGCTGCTTAACTTAGCCATGTGCTGTTAACAGGCTATCAACCACTTCACGCGCACTTTTTGCGCCGTCTTCATGAAATCCCCAGCCCCAATAGGCACCGGCATAATAAGTGCGGTTTTGACCGTTAATTTGCCCGCGGCGTTTTTGTGCCGCTAAGGTTTCCGGCGTATAGACGGGGTGATGGTAGTGCCGCTTAACCAGTATTTTTTCAGGATCAATTTGCTCGGTGCAATTTAGCGTGACAATTAACGGTTCTGGGCAGTTGATGGTTTGCAATAAATTCATGTAATAACTCACGGTACAGTGGCTTTGTGCGTGTGCTAATTTTAATGCGTTCCAGCTTGCCCAGGCTTTCGGGTGTTTGGGCATTAAGCGGGTATCGGTATGCAGCGCCACTGCATTAGCTTGATAAGTGATGGCACCTAGCACTTCGATTTCATTAGCGCTAGGATCAGCGAGCAAGGCTAAAGCTTGATCGCTATGACAAGCTAAGATCACTTGGTCATAATTTTTATGATCTTTGGCGGTACTGATGCTGACGCCATTTTTACTGCGGTTAATAATTTCTACGGGTGTATTTAAGCGAATTTCGCCGTTAAATTGCTGTTTAAACGCTTGCACATAAGCATCAGAGCCGCCTTTAATGGTGCGCCATTCGGGGCGGTTATCCACTTGCAGCATTTGATGATTATTTAAAAAAGCCACTAAATAACGCGCTGGAAATTGTTGTAAGACATGCGCTGGCCCAGACCACAAAGCACAAGCCATGGGCAAAATATGATCATCAATAAACGCTTGGCTATAGTGATTGTTTTTGAGATATTCACCTATCGTTTGCTGGTCATCTTCACTTTGCAATAAGGCCGGCGCTTCTTTATAAAAGCGGATAATATCCCAAACCATGCGATAAAAACGTGGTCGTAATAAATTACGCCGCTGGCAAAATAGTTTATCTAGTGTGGTCGCATTGTATTCCAGGCCGCTTGCTTGATCGCTGACACTGAAAGTCATATCCGTCGCTTGTGATGCAACACCTAGTGCTTTAATAAATTGACAAAAATAGCGGTAATTATGTTCATTGAAGACAATAAAGCCGGTATCTACGGCATAACTTTGATTTTCCAGCATTAAGTGATGCGTGTCGGTATGGCCACCCAAATAGCCATTGGCCTCATACAGCGTGACCTCATGTTGTTTACTTAGATAATGGGCGGCATATAAGCCCGATATGCCGCTACCTACGATGGCAATTTTCATATTCAATTCCTTGGTAAACGCTTACTTAATAATCGATCGGCTGGCACTTCTTGTAAATCCCAGATTAAGCCCAATAGCGCCATGATACGTAATAAGTAATAACTAATATCTATTTCCCACCAATAAAATCCTTGTCTTGCTGACACCGGATAATGGTGATGGTTATTGTGCCAGCCTTCACCGAGAGAAATCAGTGCAAACAAGCCATTGTTACGGCTGTCATCGCCGGTATCAAAGCGTCGACTACCAAAAACATGCGCTAAGGAGTTAATCATTAAGGTGCAATGCAATAACACGATAGTCGAGACGATATACCCCCAGACAAATAGCTGCAAGCCATTGGTATTGAGCTGTGGATGGTAAGTATGTAGCCACTCTCCTAAAGCATAAATAAACAAACCGTAGGCAATAGGGACCACAATATCAAAACGATCTAACCAGCGTAATTCGGGAAATTTCTGTAGATCACGAACCCAGCTGGTTTTGGTTTTAAAGTGTTTCAAACTCATAAACCAGCCCATATGACTCCAAAAAAAACCCTGCCGCGGGCTGTGTATATCCTTATCGGTGTCGGCATAACGATGATGCTGACGGTGATGTGCTGCCCACCAAACTGGGCCGCGTTGTGTTGCTGTTGCGCCTAATAGAGCAAATAAAAACTGACACACACGGCTGGTTTTAAAGGCTTTATGGGCAAAATAGCGATGATAAAACGCAGTAATCGCAAACATGCGTAGCAGATAAGAAAATAACGCGATCCATAAAGCCACAGGACTCCAGCCGACGACAAAGATCAATAAACAGGCGAGGTGCATGGCGATAAGCGGAATCACGCGCAGCCAATCGATGGCGTTAAAATCTACATTTGAAGACAGTGCTTTGCCGCTGTCAAACCACTGTAAAAAAGTATTCTGTTTGGATTTATTAGGCATTTTAGTGTTTTCTTAGCGTTTACATCGCCTTAATCAGCTGGGTTTATTGTTGTAATAGAGCTTAAAGTAATAGATGTGAACATTGCGTGAACATGGCATTAAAAAACGTTCACACAACGTTCACGTGCATGACTTAATAATAGCATCAAAGCTCGCACCGAAAAAACTAGACAGAGGATCAATCATGCGTATTTTGGGCTTAACATTAGTCTTATTAATGACCGCTTGCAGCGCCAATCAAACGAATGCTATAGAGCCATATTTAGATTTAATCACTATTGACCCGGAGAAAAAAGTGGATGCCAGAATACAGAACTTTGCCGATCTTTATAATCATTTAGCACATAACGATGTTAGAGCTGTGAGCGTAAAAACCTATGCAGAAACGCTGTATTTTAATGATACTTTAGTAACCCTTGATAACCGCGAAGACTTAATTGCTTATCTGCAACAAACTCAGGATGAAGTCGAGGCGATGAGCTTAGAGGTGCTGAATGTCTTGGAACAAGACCAAGATATTTTTGTGCACTGGAAAATGCACACACAATTTAGCATTTTGGGCAAACGCAGTAAGGTTGATTCGCTAGGCATCAGTCATTTGCGTTTTGATAATGACGGAAAAATCACACTACATCAGGACTATTGGGATAGCACGAACGGCTTTTTTCAGCATATTCCTATTATTGGAGGACTTATACAATGGGTAAAAAATCGCTTACATTGATGATCGCAGGGCTGCTACTTGGCTTATGTAGTCACTCAGCTGTCGCACAAGAATCGACTTTACCGGATCGATTAAACATTAAAAATGTTAGTTTAAAACGTTGTAGCCAAGCTGAATTGAAAGCCTTTAAGTTTATTCACGTGGGTTCTGCGGCTTTATATTTAACTAGCTGTACTCAGCTGGCGGATATTTTTACACAGTCACCGAAAAGATTGCGTTTTGTTTATCAGCGCTCGATTCCCGCCAATGCTTTTCAAGAAGCTGCGGTAGAATATTTAAAGTTAAATTTGGGTGCTCAATTTGATCTATGGCAAGCGGCTATCGAACAATTCAACCAAGGCTATAAAAACGTCCAAGACGGCGATTATTACGATTTAAATTTTCATCCTAAAGACGGCTTAAGTCTTGCTTTAAATGGCATTGAATTAGCCACTATAGATAACCCGGAAATTGGTTTAGCTTACTTAAATATCTGGTTTGGCAAGCAAGCTTTTTCAGACAGTCTGAAGGCTTCATTGTTAACCCCAGAGCGATTGTAATGTTAATAGCGAGACGCATACTATGAATATTCTTATGACTGGCGGCACAGGATTTATAGGCCGTGCGCTGATCAAATCCTTATTAGATAAAGAGCATAAAATTACCGTTCTTAGTAGAACGCCTGAAAAAGTGTATACCTTATTTGCTGATAGCGTTATTGCGCTAAGTGATTTGCAAAAAATAACCGCCGCCGATCACTTCGATATTATTATCAATCTCGCAGGTGCCCCGATATTTGATCAGCGCTGGACAGCCGAGCGTAAAAAAATCATACGCGATAGCCGTATTAAGCTAACTGAACAATTAGTGCGCACCATTGCTACGATGCCACAAAAACCAGCCTTATTAATCAGTGGCTCTGCCATTGGCTATTATGGCGACCAAGGTGATAGCGAATTAACCGAGCAAAGTAATAGTCGCCCTGATTTTTCGCAGCAACTTTGTGCCGATTGGGAGCAAGCCGCTCTGCAAGCGGAAAAATATGGCGTGCGTGTTTGTTTAATACGTACTGGCCTAGTATTAGGCGCTAATGGCGGTATCTTGCAGCGTATGCTACTGCCTTTTAAGCTTGGTTTAGGGGGGCGATTGGGTAACGGCCGGCAATGGATGTCATGGATACATCTGCATGATTGGATTGCCATTGCGCAAGCTATGATTACAAATCAGCAGATGCGCGGCGCTTATAATGCCACTGCTATCAATCCTGTGACTAATCAGGAATTTAGTAAAGCACTGGGCAAAATTTTAAATAGGCCTGCCTGCTTGCCGTTGCCCGCTTTTGTTTTGCAAGCTTTATTGGGTGAAATGTCAGCATTAGTGCTAGGTAGCCAAAAGGTAGTGCCTGAGCGCTTAGTTAAGCAAGGTTTTGAATTTCAATTCAGTCATTTGCAGCATGCGTTAACCGATATAGTAAAGTAATTTAAATTCTCAAAGACCAAGGAACTGTAATGAAAAAAATAATGTATATTTTAGCGCTTATTAGCCTGTTTTCACTGGCAGCTTGTGAAGATATGAAAATGGATAAAAACGTTATCCAACAAATAACTGTGCAATAAATCGATTAATGACTAGCAAAGCGGAATTGACTTTGCTCTACCATGGGTTATGTCCCATCTGCAGTAGGGAAGTAGGCTGGCTAAGGCGTTTGGATAAAAAATAAAAGCTGGATTTTAAGGATATTCCTGAGCTGAGTTTTAACGCGGCGCATTATGGCGTAACTTATGCACAATTGCTTGCCGAAATTCATGCTCAATATGCAGATGGCCAATTGATTAAAAGCATACCAGTGTTTCGTGCGCTGTATAAAGCTGTTGGCTTGGTTATTAGCACCAACTGGCTGGCCAGTATTGCGTGTGTTATTTGCTCTGGGTTATCAGCTATTCGCGCAACATCGTCAAAAACTGGGCAAATTACTTGGCCGAGAAAAGGCTTGTCAGTGTTGTTTTAAATGAATCCAGCAGTAGCTATGGGTTGGTTTTTCAAGCTTTGCACTGTTGCTATTGCTAGAGCGGAAGGGCTGATTTTAGGCCATTCTTGCACTGTATTGAATGCGTTGCTACTTATTCAATAGCAGGTTTTTTGTGCAAAAATCGGCATTCTATCAAGAGTTATCGCTTTTTAAACCCTCTCAAATTTAATTGATTATGCATCGTATCAATCCAAAAAAACTATATTTATCCAAATGGACTGCACTTCAGCCTAAAAATAAAGAACGGCACTTTATTGTGACTGAGCTGATTCGTGATGAGCAAGACGTGATTATAGCCTGTGAAATCCAAGCGGTTATCAATAATAACGCCTATCAAATAGACTGGCGCGCATTAAAAGATGATGCATGTTGGTTGATGGGCTGGCTATAAAAGCCTGTCAAGTATCAAATCTACCATCACAATGTGCATAAAAGCAGACATTGAATTAGCTGATACTTATTCTTAAATGTAAGAACTAAAAAATATTTTAACCACCGAGGGCACAAGGAGTCTGGCTTGACCAGTGCGCTCTGTGGTTAAAATCTGGTAAACTTTAGACTCGCTGTGATTTAAGGATAAATGACTTTAGGTTCAAAGTTTGCTGCAGGGTATTTTGGGTCAAAAACTGATTTTTCTCCGACAAATTTAGCTGGCTCTTTAGTCGCGGCTTCTTTATCGATATAAATGACTTTAGGCTGGAAATTAGCGGCAGGATATTTATTATCATCGCTATTTGCTGAGCTGATGCTAGGGATGACGGTGATAGCGGCAGTAAAAATGCCGATAATAAGTGATGTTTTCATATGACCTCGTTCTCCGTGTGTTTGTTATATAAGTGTAGTGCAACAGAATCACTATAATAACGCAGTTATTTCCGGATAATCAATAAATAACTGCTGTCTAAATTGTTCAATTTTTGCAGCTTCTAGTCTTTCTTTTCTAGGAATAGAAACAGGAATCTCGGTGATCACTGACATCGGGTTGCTATGCAAAAAAATCAAATGATCCGCTAAAGTAATGGCTTCTCGTAAGTCATGAGTAACAAAGAGAATTTTATGTGGACGTTTAGACCATAAATCGATCAATAGTTGTTGTGCTTGGCGTGCTGTCGGCGGGTCTAATGATACAAAAGGTTCATCCATCAATAATAAATCTGGATCCATGGCAAATGCTCTAATAATGGCAACGCGGCGACTCATGCCTAAGGATAAATGTGCAGGGAAAGTATCTTTTTCTGTTGCTAAGCCCATACTTTCTAGTAAAAACTCTAAAGTGGTTATTTTAGCTTCAGAAGCTAATTCAATATTTTCTCGTACAGTGCGCCAGGGTAATAGTCTGGGGTTTTGAAAAACATAGCCCACTTTGGGGGCTGTTTGGCTGTTGCCGAGAGAAATGTTGCCGCTAAACTTTGTATCTAATCCCGCAAGGATATTCAGCAGTGTGGTTTTGCCGCAGCCGGATGAACCCACTAAACAGACAAATTCATTATTAACTAGATTTAGCTGTAAGTCTTTGATCACCTGTTTGCTGGTTTTGTTGGTCGAGTTTGGATATGACTTATCGCTGATGTTGATAGTCAAATTATTCATCGCCGCCACCTTTGTGCGTGTTTATCGAGTGGTTTGAGTATTAGTAGTTCAATGCCTTGAATGAGGGTAACAAAAGCAACGGTGTAGGCCAGAATGCTAGCCACATCAAATAGCTGAAAAAACAAATGCAGCTGATAGCCCATACCATCGCTACGTCCGAGCATTTCAACCACTAAAACAATTTTCCAGATTAAAGCTAGCCCTGAGCGTGTGGCAGCCATCACAAAAGGGTGCAGTTGTGGCCAAACAACATGGCGTAATGTTTTGCTTTTACTAAAGCGGTAACATTTTGCCATGTCTAATAATTCGCTATCTAAGGCACGCGCGCCTTCGCGAATAGTGACAATCACATTGGGCAGTTTGTTAATGACCACGGCAAAAATAGCCGCCGTTTCTGTCAGTCCAAACCAAACGTAACATAAAATAATGGTGACTAAGGCGGGTATGTTGAGAAAAATGACCAGCCAGTTATCAAGAAAGGTATTTAGTTTTTGCTGTCTACCTAAGATTATCCCAATGGCGCAGCCCAGTAGCATGGCAATGCTAAAGCTGATAGATAGGCGATATAGCGTTTTGCTCAAATGGTGAGGTAATTGTCCGGATTGTATTTCCGATACCAATACCTTGGCTACGGTGAGAGGAGTGGGTAAGGTTTGCGCATTTAAATAGAGAGCAAGCCCATACCATAGCGCTAAAAAAAAGCTAATAGAAAGTAAGGTTAATATTGAGCGGTGATAAATAAAGTTCATATCAGCTATTCTAGGGTAATGCCAGAAAGTTACTTAAATTTTCTAATCGCTCTGGTGTCCCTATATCCATCCAAAACCCTGCATAGTGTTCACCGCTGATGCGTTGATTTTGCATGGCTTTTTTTAATAAAGGCGCAAGAGCAGATTTGCCTGGTTTAAGTTTGGCAAATAAATCGGGGTGATAAAGTCCTATGCCGCTAAAAGTAAATTTTTCTTCGCCTTCGGGGGCAAGGATTGCTGTGTTGCGTAGAAAAAAGTCACCCTCAGGGTTATGGCTAGGATTGTTGATTAGAATTAAGTGAGCTAAATCGATGCGTTTGTTGATTAGATTTTGCAAGGGGAAATCGCAGTAAATATCGCCGTTTATCACTAGAAAAGCTGAGTCACCGAGTAAAGGCAGCGCATTTTTAATGCCGCCTGCTGTTTCTAGACCAATCTCGCCTTCTTCGGAGTATTGGATGTGCGCTTGATACTGTGAGCCATCGCCTAAATAGTTTTTTAGTTGGCCGCCTAAGTAAGCAAGGTTAATAACAATCTCGGTAATCCCTGCTTTAACTAACGCCTCTATTGTATATTCAATAAGTGGCTTGCCGGCTGCTTTGAGCAAAGGTTTGGGCGTGTGCTCAGTTAAAGGACGCATTCTTTCGCCACGTCCTGCTGCTAAAATCATGGCTTTCATAATGCGTATTGACTTGCCGGTAAAACTTTATCGACTAAAAAGCGATGGAAATCTCTTAACTCGGGGTAGTTGGCGCTGATAGTTATGACATAATCTAGTGTTCGTGGAATATCTTTAAGATAAGCATTTTTGCCATCTCGAATATTTAGTCGAGAAAAAATACCGATAGCTTTTAAGTGGCGCTGGATGCCCATCAAATCAAAGTCACGTTTGAATTGTGGGTAATCGCAAGTAATTAATTGTGCTTGAATAAGCTTTTGATAATAAGGCCTTAGACTGCTTTCGATTTGAGCGTCAGACCAGCTGATATAGCAGTCTCTTAATAAAGAAACGGCGTCGTAAGTAATGGGGCCAATAACGGCATCTTGGAAATCAATAATGCCTGGGTTATCAATGCTGATATGCATCAAGTTACGTGAGTGATAATCTCGGTGTACGCAGACTTGTGTTTGTTGCAGCGCAGAAGCAATTAATAGTTTATTGTTAGTAGCTAGCATTACTTGTTCTGCTGTACTCAATGACAGATTGCATTGTTGAACCAGAAACCAGTCAGAAAATAGGTTGAGTTCTAGCTGTAATAAATTAGTATCGTATTGTGGTAAGTCGCAGTTTTTTATATCGACATGCGTTTGTAGTGTTAATAGGCTGGTGAGCGCATCTGTATATAAACGCTCGACTGTGCTGTCGTTGAGGCAGTCTAACAAGCATTCTGAGCCAAAGTCTTCAAGCAGTAAAAACCCCTGTTGAGTATTTTTTTTGACGATTTTTGGCACATTAACTTGGGCTTGTGTAAATAACTGGGCAACTTTTATAAAAGGTGCGGTATCTTCTTTATCGGGTGGCGCATCCATGACAATGAATGTGTCCTGTTGTTGATGCACTCTAAAGTAGCGCCTAAAGCTGGCATCGCTAGAAGCTAGTTTGAATTGCGTAATATTTAATTGTAAGTCATTTGTGAGCCAGTGCAGAATGGCTTTTTCTCTATCGTCGCTTGCCGTTATCATTCTTTTATAAAGAGGCTGGAAAAGTAAGGTAAAATGTTCGGTTGTTATTCTATGATATTTTGCCTATTAATGTAGGCTTTTTGACTTTTTATTTCTAGGCTTATGGTATACATCGTAGTGCGTATATTTCTGTTATTTTTCGGTGCGGCTTTATTGCAGTTGAGTGTTGTTCACGCAAATGAATCTAGCTGGCAGTGCAAAAGAAATAGAGCGAATGGTCAGTGGCAGTGTGCGAGTGCTGAGCAGACAAATATTAAGCCTAAAGTGCCGCATGTTGCCGCGCCACAAGACAAAGGCTGGTTCAGTGATACTTATAGTACGGCGCAAGAGCAATTATTTAAACGTTTACAGCAGCAGTTCAAACAAGATCCTTGGGCAATGTGCAGCTTAAAATTAGGTGCTCAACCGACTTTCTTAGTTGATAAAGCATTGCGTGAGCGTACGTCAATGAACATTTTTGCTGATCAAAGTGAAATATTTGACCAGAAAATGACTAATTTTTCGGGTGATATTGATTTAGACCGTGCTGATCAGCGAGTGCTTGCTGATGAGGCAGATTACAATCAAGATTCAGGCGTGCTCGATTTATATGGTGACGTTATTTACAGTGATGGCGGTATGGCCTTATACGGTTCATCAGTAAGAATGAATTTAAATGAGAATAAGTCCTTATTGCGCGATGTTTCTTATATTATGCCGGCATCACCAATACGCGGTAGTGCCGATGTTGTTTATCGCGATAGTCCTACTTTTAGTCGTTTTAGTAATGTTACCTATACCGCTTGCGCACCGGGTAATCAAGATTGGATTTTGCATGCCTCTAAAATGAAGGTCAACGATGAAGAGGGTTCTGCTTCTATAAAGCATGGCTGGTTAGAATTTAAGCAGGTTCCCGTTATGTATATACCGTATGGTTCATTTGCTACTGATGATCGGCGCAAAACAGGTCTATTGACACCTACGGTTGGTTATTCACAGCGTAGTGGAGTAGATGTTAGTTTGCCTTTTTATTGGAATGTGGCGCCCAATTATGATTTGACATTAACCCCGCGTTATATGAGCTCGCGTGGCTTTATGATGGGCACTGATTTTCGCTATCTATGGACGGACTCAGAAGGTGAGATTAATGTAGAAATGATGCCCGAAGATACGCAAACCAAGACTTTACGCTGGGGCGGTAGCTTTCAGCATAAAACTCAACTGACTAAGGAGTTGAACTTTGATTGGGATGCCAATTATGTTTCTGATAGCGCTTATTTTTTGGACTTACAAGGCTCACTAGGGATGGGTAACCGATCGCGATATTTGTCCAGTAATGCGAATATTGCTTATACCTTGCCTTGGATGACTTTAACGGCTAAAGCAGAAAATTATCAGAATATAGATCCGAGTCAAGATGATAAAAGCGTACCTTATCGACGTTTGCCACAGATTAAATTGGATATGTTTAAGGATTTTGATGCGTTGCCGGTAGCGCTGGCACTGGATAGTGAGTATGTGATTTTTCAGCGACATTTTCCCGATGGGCAGGCAGAAGGTCAGCGTTTAAACCTTAAGCCTTCGGTCAGTTTTCCTTTTATTTCCGATGCAGGCTTTATTACCCCTAAGATTGCTTTGCAGCATACCCAATACTGGCTAGGGAGTGATGGCCCTGCTCAATATTCAACCAATGCCAGTAAGACTTTGCCTATTGTATCAGTAGATAGTGGCTTGTTTTTTGAGCGTGATTTTGAATCATTAACACATACCATCGAGCCGCGTTTATTTTATTTATATGTACCCTATACAGATCAAAGTGATATGCCTAACTTTGATACCTCGTTATCTGATTTTAATAGCAGTCAGTTATTTAGAGATAATATATTTAATGGTGCGGATAAAACTCAAAATACTAATCAAATAACTGCGGCATTAACCACACGGTTAGTTGAAAATGGCCGAGATCGCTTAAATTTGACTGTCGGTCAGATTTTCTATTTTGAAGACAGGAAGGTCAATTTATCGGGTGATGCAGTACATACTGAATTACTGTCTAATTTAATTACTGAATTAAGTAGTGAAATAACCGATGAAATTAAATTCAGTTCGGCTATGCAGTGGAGTTATGAGCAAAATGCTATCGATCGTGGCAATGCTGATTTGTATTATCATGGTATTGATAATAGATATGTTCTCAATGCTGGGTATCGGTATCGATTGGAGCGACCAGGGCAGGCCGGCCAAGAGCAGGTTGTGGCCTCTGCAATAGTTCCTATCTATGATGGCTGGAGCGTCATTGGCTTGTATCGATATTCACTTTTTGATCGTAAGACCTTAGAGTATTTTTATGGTCTTGAGAAAGATAGTTGTTGCTGGCGCTTTAGAGTCATTGCACGCCAATTTATGCTGAGCACTAGCGACGATGCTAAACCACAAAACTCAATATATTTTCAGATTGAGTTAAAAGGGTTAACCAGTTTAGGTGAGAAATTAGAAGACTTTTTATTGAAAAATATCTCAGGATATAACAAACCTAATTATTAATTGAAATGATAAACACATGTTACAGAAAAGAAGCAAAATGAAAATTAAGCGTCCAATAATTCAGATCATTTCAGTGCTGTTCTTAGGCTGTTTAATGCTGGTTCAAAGTCAGCATAGCTTAGCCGTCGAATATTTGGATGGTATCGTTGCGGTTGTTGAAGATGACGTTATTCTCGATAGTGAGTTAGCACGCGAGACAAAGGCCATTGTAAACAAGTTAAAAGCTAATAATGTGCAACTGCCACCTAAGAAAATTTTGTATCAACAGGTGCTGGAGCGTTTGGTTGTGGATAAATTACAAAGTCAGTTAGCGCAAAAAGCAGGTATTAAAGTAAGCGATGAAATGGTCAATAGTTCGCTTGAATCGATCGCTCAGCAAAACAGCATGAGCATGGAGCAATTTAGAAAGGAAATCAGTAAAGAGGGTATGAATTTTGATACTTTCAAAGAAAATATACGCCAAGAAATTCTCGTTAATCAACTACGTAGCCATGAAATTGGTAGTCGAATTAAAGTTTCGGAACAAGAAATTCACCACTATTTAGATACTGAAATTAGCGCAGAAGAGCAGAAAATAAAGTATTTTCTAGGGCATATTTTAATCGCTGTTCCTGAAGGAGCTGCTGCGTCTGTAATACAAGCAGAAAAGGCGGAGGCGCTAAGCGTCATTGCTCGGTTACGTGCCGGTGATGATTTTAAAAAAATGGCGGTGAGTGTCTCAGATGGTGCGAATGCTCTGCAAGGTGGGGAGTTAGGCTGGCGTACTTTAAATCAGGTGCCCACATTGTTTGTTGATGCGTTAAAAACGATGCGTAAAGGTGAGGTTTCGGAGCCTATTCGTAGTCCCGGTGGCTTTCATATTCTTAAGCTAATAGACAGTACCGGCGTTGATGCGCATATTATTACGGAAACTCATGTTCGACATATCTTAATTAAAACCAATGAAATCGTTAATGATGTCGAAGCAAAAAAGCGTTTAGCTGTGATAGCCGGTCGAATTGCTGATGGAGATGATTTTGCCGTGTTAGCACAAGCTAACTCTGATGATACCGGATCGGCTTTAAAAGGAGGCGATCTAGGGTGGGTTGTGCCGGGTTTATTGGTGCCGCCATTTGAAAAAGCCATGTCTGAATTAGCAGTAAATGAGCTTAGCGATCCAGTGCAAACGCAATTTGGCTGGCATCTTATTCAGGTTTTAGGGCGTCGAACTAAAGATAATAGTGAAGAGTATAAAATTAATCAGGCGCGTGATGAAATTCGTAAAAGAAAAATAGAAGAAGAAACTGAGTTATGGCTAAGGCGCTTGCGCGATGAGTCCTATGTTGATATTCGTTTAGGTTTTTTAAATGATGAAAAATAGGCTTGTGTATACTCAAGTAGAAAAGCAGTTAAGCTTAGAAAATGAATTAAAACGAATTATTGCCAAAGAAGATTTAACGGCTAATAAGGCCTTAATTGAAGTTAGTGCACGCAATTTAAAATTAGATTATCTGGATTTAGCGGCAGCTTTATTATTTATTAATCAGCCTGAATCAACTCTGAGCGATGTTGAGCAGAGTAAATTGAGTATGGAGAAGCAAAAAGCTTTTGAGTTACTGAATGCGCAAATGGTTCGCTATCGTATTGAAGTTGGCCGCGTGCATCAAGTCAATATTAATCTTATAAAAGATCTTATCGTTGAAGAGGCTGGCGTAGAGCGCAAAAAAATTGGCTACGTTGATATTTTAGAGAATTATACGATTTTAAGTTTGCCGCCAGGTATGCCGGTTGATATTTTACAGACATTTAAGGAATTAGAGATAAATGGCCAAGCATTGGATATTAAGCGCTTAAGTGGTGCAGGTAAAAAATATCAAGCGGAAAAAAGTTATCGACGTGGTACACGCAGGCATTATCTTGCTGCGAACAAAAGAAACCCGACTCCGGGACAAGATAAGGTTTAACCTTTAATTATCATTATAAATAAAACGTATGAATGAAATTCAGTTTGTAGATTCGGTCGCTGAACTAGAAATCCTTTGCCAAAAAATGCAGCACGAGCCCTGGCTTGCTATTGATACTGAGTTTTTGCGTGAAAAAACCTATTACCCAAAGTTTTGTTTATTGCAAATAGCGACATTGGAGTGGGTCGCTTGTGTTGATCCTATTGCTTTAGAAGGGCAGATGGATGCACTATTTGCAATTATTAATAACCCTAATATCATTAAAGTGTTACATTCTTGCCGCCAAGATGTAGAGATTTTTTATAATCTTACAGGGAAATTGCCTGCGCCTGTTTACGATACTCAGCTTGTCGCTCCCTTGCTTGGGTTTCAAGAAAATCCAGGGTACGCCATGTTAGTTTCGGGCTTTTTAAATATTAACTTAAGCAAAATTCATACGCGTACTGATTGGAGTCAGCGACCTTTATCACCCGAGCAAATGGAATATGCGGCAGATGACGTGATTTATCTGGCTAAGATCTATCAGATGATGCAGGAAAAGCTACAGAAATTAGGCCGAGAAAATTGGTTAAATGAGGATTTTGAGCAGTTAATGAATCCTGATTTGTACGATATACCACCAGAAAATGCTTGGTTGAAAATTCGCGGTAAAAATAAGCTAACGGGCAAGCAGCTGGCTATTGTCCAAGCTTTAGCGGAATGGCGCGAGAAAGTGGCTAAAAAAGAGGATCGTCCTAAAAATTGGATTTTACGTGATGAGTTGATCTTAGATATGGCTAAATTACAGCCTGTGACTATCAAAGCATTAGCAGAAATACGCAGTATTAATGATGGTTTAGTTAGGCGTTCTGGGCAGCAGGTGTGTGATTTAATTAAAGCGGCACAGGATATGCCGGGATTGAAGTTAAAAGCTAAAGCAAATAGTGCAAAAAAAACAGTTAAGCAAGAGGCTGTTTTGGATGTTTTAAGTGCAATCGTGCGTTTGCGGGCTGAAGAAAATGCCCTAAACCCTATAATTTTGGCTACGCGTAAAGATTTAGAGGCTTTATTATTTGATGAGCCAGATAGTTTATTGCGCCATGGCTGGCGTTATAGCATGGTGGGTAAAGAGTTGCAGGGGCTTTTAAAGGGGCAATTTACAATATCAATCGATAAAAATGACTTAACACTGCATACACAAGAGATGTAGGACGAAATGTGGAGCGGACTTCAGTCCGCTTTTTAACTTGCGATTATGTCGTTTTAAGTCGCGCGAGTCGTGATGAGATGTCATTTCTTTAGCAGATAACAACACCTATTATTTATTTCTCATTGCTTAATGTTTTGTTCTTTCACTGAAATTTGCTCCCTTAGCTTGCTCAGCGTTACATAAGCGGCATTAGTTACGCCTAGATTCGCTAAATGCGCAGGTAGCGACCCAGCAGGGTCGCCATGCATTTGATGCGTAATATGAATGGTGCCAGTATTATTTAATTGAAAGTGCCAATAGCCATCCGAAGTACGCATCTGCACCGTATCCTGTTCTGGCGGTAACTGCTGTAAAATAGCTGGCGGTAGTTTATCGCGGGCAATATTTTTTAAACTTAAGGTGTAGCTATTTTGTGTGGGGTTAAAATGCCCTTCAGATTGCATAACGGTATAGCGGTCAGTTAAAGGCCAGGGTAAGTCACTGAGTTTATAAAGGTAGCCATCACTGAGTGTTAGCATTTTCATGCATTTATATTGCCAGTCCGGGCAACGCTCGGCATTGTTAATGAGCTTTAATAACGTATCTAAATTTGTTTTTAGCGTCATAACTCCCTTAAATTCTTGGTAATCTGAATTAGCCAATGTGCGCGTATAAACTTTAATTCCCGCTTCATCTTTGACTAAATTCCATGCTGACATAGCTTCTTTGGCCTTTAGGCTAGGTGTCATGCTGAATAAAATAAGCAGCGTAAGTAGAAAGGGCTTTAAAATTAACATGGATCGGCAGGTTGTCATTGTTCTTTTTAGGTAAGTAATATATTGGATCAGGCTTGGTGTTCGATTAAAGGTTGCATGATATGACGGCTGTAAAGATAAAAAATATATTAGCAGATATTCCCACTCAATTGCCCACGGAATTATTTACTTGTTTATTGAAAAATGCACAAGTGCAGATAGAAAGGATTGTTTCTCGAGGACAGGCTAGCGCAAAAGAGCAATGGTACGACCAAGTCAGCGATGAGTGGGTGCTGCTATTACAGGGTGAGGCTATTCTGGAGTTTGCTGAGCCACAAGAATTTAAAAAATTACAAGCAGGAGATTATTTATTAATCCCCGCGCATTGTAAACATCGTGTTGATTGGACGCTACCTGATAGGGATAGTATTTGGTTGGCTGTTCATTTATCGACTTGATAGATAATTTAACCCCGCTTTGACTTATCTCACTAGAGCGCCGCTTTAGCATCACGTAAAAAATTAATAACCTTACTACAGTATGACAAAAACATTATGAAAATTCCAAAAATAGGATTTATTAGCTTAGGTTGCCCAAAAGCACTGGTTGATAGCGAGCGTATTTTGACTAAATTACGCGCTGAAGGCTATGAGATTGCGCCTGATTATGCGGGGGCCGATATGGTGGTGGTGAATACCTGCGGTTTTATTGATTCGGCAGTTGAGGAATCATTAGATAGCATTGGTGAAGCGTTGGCACAAAATGGTAAAGTCATTGTTACTGGCTGTTTGGGCGCACGTGCAGATGAGATTCTGGCACGTCACCCGCAAGTATTAGAAATTACCGGCGCTCATGCTTTAGAAGAGGTTGTTAGTGCGGTACACAAGCATTTGCCGCCATTGCATGACCCTTTTAGCAGTTTGGTGCCGCCACAAGGCATAAAATTAACCCCTAAACATTACGCCTATTTGAAAATATCTGAAGGCTGTAATCATCGTTGTACCTTTTGCATTATCCCGTCTATGCGTGGTGATTTAGTCAGTCGTCCAGTCAATGACGTGATGTGGGAGGCTAAGCGTTTAGCTGATTCAGGTGTGCAAGAATTATTAGTGGTGTCACAAGATACCAGTGCTTATGGCTTAGATTTAAAATACCAAGCGTATGATTGGCAAGGCAAAGAAGTGCGTACCCGCTTTTATGATTTGGCTGAAGCCTTAGGTGAGTTAGGTGTTTGGGTGCGTATGCATTATGTCTATCCTTATCCGCATGTTGATGAGGTTGTACCGTTAATGGCGGCAGGCAAAATACTACCTTATTTGGATATTCCTTTTCAGCATGCGAATGCACGTATTTTAAAGTTAATGAAGCGCCCGGCAGCGACGCAAAATAATTTAGAACGCATCAAAGCATGGCGTGAAGTGTGTCCAGATATTGTGTTACGGAGTACTTTTATTGTTGGCTTTCCTGGTGAAACTGAAGCAGAATTTCAAGAATTATTAGATTTCTTAACTGAAGCTCAGTTAGATAGAGTGGGTGCTTTTGCTTATTCGCCAGTAAAAGGTGCGGTGGCAAATGATCTGCCTGATTTAGTGCCTGAAGAGGTAAAAGAGGAACGCTTAGCGCGCTTTATGGCGCATCAAGCGGAAATTAGTTCGGCACGTTTGCAATTACGTGTCGGTAGAATTGAGCAAGTCATTATTGATGAAGTCGTTGAAGAAGGCGCAGTTGCTAGAAGTATGGCGGATGCGCCAGAAATTGATGGCCAAGTGTTTATTGATGGCGCAACGCATTTAAAAGTGGGTGATATAGTCACGGTGGAAATCGAAGAAGCGGATGATTATGATGTTTGGGCAAAATTAGTTGATGCGTAGAGTGCAGCTCATTTTGTTATCACTTAACTCTAGGCATTATGAGACTTGATAAAACTCAAAAAGATGCTTTAAAAATAGCCTTACAAAATCTAGCAGTAGGTGATAAGGCTTTTTTATTTGGTTCGCGTGTTGATGATTGCCGGCGTGAAGGCGATATTGATTTGCTGGTATTTTGGCAGCAGCCTAGTTTTGAATTGTCTCGGAAAATGCCCTGCGATTTTTGCAAATATTGCGCAGAAAAATTGATATTTTAGTGATTAACCCTTTATCTATCAGTGCAGAGCAGGCCTTATTTATCAGTTGAATAAATAAAATTCCGTTGAGTAATTTATGAAACAGACTCGTGAGCAGCAGTTGCTTTTTGCTAAAGAAAAAATTGCAAAAAACAGTCCCTTTATCGGATATTCCGTATTTCACTGCTTGTTTTACGAGTTACAAACTACAGGTTGGTTATTTGCTAGGCAAATGCTTGTTAACCAAAATTAACCTTAGCTTCTAAGTCATTACGTGAGTCGGCATTTTTTAGTGCCTCTTCTAAACTGATTTTTTCTGCTTTGTAGAGGCTTAAGAGCGCCTCATCAAATGCTTGCATACCTTTACTGCCGCTTGATTTCATCGCTTCTTTGATCTCATTAAGTTCACCTTTTAAAATCAAATTAGAAATATGTGGCGTGTTAATCATAACCTCGATAGCAGCACAGCGTTTACCGCGCGTATCAGGAATAAGACGTTGTGAAATAACGGCATTTAAGTTGGTGGCAAGGTCCATAAGCAGCTGTTTATGCTGGACATGAGGAAACATGTTAATAATCCGTTCCATGGCTTGATTGGCATTGTTCGCATGTAAAGTAGAAATACATAAATGCCCGGTGTTGGCTAATTCTAAGGCGGCTTCCATGGTTTCACGGTCACGAATTTCTCCGATTAAAATAACATCTGGCGCTTCACGTAAGCTGGCTTTAAGGGCGCGTGCATAGGAGCTGGTATCGACGCCAACTTCACGTTGATTAACAATGGATTTTATATTCGGGTGTGAAAATTCAATAGGATCTTCGATAGTTAGAATGTGTCCCGCAGCATTGATATTACGATGATTAATCATGGCGGCTAATGAGGTCGATTTACCTGAGCCTGTTCCACCAACCATTAATAATAAACCACGCTTGTCCATAATAAGCTCAGTTAGAACTTCCGGTAAATCTAATTCTTTTGCGGTGGGGATGATCGCTGGAATTAAACGCAAGACGATGCCGATAGTTCGGCGTTGGTAAAAAGCATTAACTCGAAAACGAGAGCTTTCATCGGCTAGGCTAATGGCAAAATCAAGGTCTTTAGTTCTCTCAAATTCTTCAATTTGTTCTTGGCTCATGATCGCATAAGCGGCTGACTTGGTTAGTTCGGGAGTAAGCAAATAGCTGTCAAGTTCCATTGCTGAACCGTGGATTTTTGTTTTGACCGGCGAGCCAGAGGTAATAAAAAGGTCAGAACCTTCTAAGCTGACCATTTTTTCTAAGTAAGGGAAAATATCTAGCGTTTCCGATGGTGCAGCACCTAATACTTGGATTTTTTTGGCTGCTAAGGTACTGTTTGCAGCTGCTTGGCGTTTGTCGGTACTGATGGTAATCAATAATTGATCATTTTTGTCGACTGCTTCAATAACAAAATTTTGCCCGCCAAATAGGGGGGCGTCAAAACGTAATATTTTGTCTATAGAAAACTGTAGTTTTTGGCTGTCGTTTGTGAGCGCTTGAAAAATTTCATTGAGCATTTCATGGCTTAATAGTGTATTGCCTACGGGTTTTTCTTGGTCTAATAAACGTAGCCTTGGCGCTGAGCTGAGGCTGAAAATTAGGCTGTCAGCGCTTTTATCGACCATTAATTTTAGGTAAGGTGTGATATCCATAGTGTTTTTTTCAGTGCTTGGGTTTAAGTTAAAAATTAAAGTAGAAGTCTTCGCTTAGGCGAGGGAGAGTACGGCTAATATTTTTCTAGGCTTTTGTAATCGCTTGTGAGAGTAAGTAATGAGATCCATTGGCCTCATCGTAGATAAGGCGGTCACAAACAAAACACGCTACCGTAGGTGAAACTCTAAACAAAAGTGCTAAGAAAAATTTGGCATTCTTTATATCGTGTTAATAGTAGTTTGGGTAGTGGGTTAAATCTGTAATCATGTGTAAATATTGAGTCCAAATTCGAC
>JACUUF010000285.1 GCA_014859465.1 Methyloprofundus sp. | reverse complement strand
CTACAAACACTTTGACCTCAGCATCGCCAAACAACTGCTGAAAGACTCATGGCCGATGATATTTTCAGCAATAGTCGTGATGATCTATATGCGCATAGACCAGATCATGATCAAAGAAATGCTCGGTGAATACGAAGTGGGGATTTATTCCGCGGCGGTGCGACTGAGTGAAGCTTGGTATTTTCTACCCACCTTAATCACTGCTTCACTTTTCCCAGCAATTTTAAATGCAAAAAAAATCAGTGAATCCAATTATTACGACCGACTACAAAACCTGTACACCTTTATGGTGCTGATAGCCTTAGCCGTTGCCATCCCCACTACTTTTTTGGCCGACTGGGTAATTGAATTACTGTATGGCTCATTTTATCAGGGCGCAGGCAGTATACTAATGATACATATTTGGTCAGGGGTTTTTGTAGGGTTAGGTGTTGCGAGAAGTGGATGGATTATTACAGAAAATCTTCAGTTTTTCACCATGCTTTATCTGACTTTAGGAATGATTTCAAATGTTGTTGGGAATTTATTGTTCATACCCCTATATGGAATAGTAGGTGCGGCTTATTCGACATTGCTTGCACAGGTGCTGGTAGTGATGGTGTTGCCTGCATTATTTCATAAAACAAGAAGGTTGTTTTTAATGATGATTAAAGCATTACTGCTCATTGATTTATTAAAGTTTAAAAGGTTGGTTAAATCATGAATCGAAATATTGCGTTTTTTGTATACAGTAAAAAACACGTTAGTAAATCAATAGAACATGCAGAACAACATCTTGAGCAGTTGGCACAGCGTTTTGGTTATAGTTCTGTGAAATTGGAGCATGGTGAATATGTCATTCATTTAATTTGCGAAGGTAAAGCAACCTATCAAAATGATGGTGTGAGTTTATTTTTTCCGGTAGGTAATCTTGGAAATCACATTTTAGAAAAAGACCGTTTTCTTAAGGTTTCTGTCTGCGATGATAAAGTTGAAGTGATTAATGATTATGCTGGAACAATTCCCGTGTTTTACGCTAATCGTAGAGGTTTATTGTTGTCTAATATTGAGCCGGTCGCGGTTTTAGCAAGTGAAACATCTAAAAAAGATATTAGCTATGAAAATATTTTTGGTTTTATGCGCTATATGCACTTTATTTGGGAAGAGACGGCATACACGCACATAAAAACCATGGAGCCAGACTCGAAATATACATTTTTTAATGATTCAGTTAATTTTGAAAAACTCTACTTAAAATCCATCGAAGCAAATGAAGAGTACGCAAACCTTTCAGATCAAGAAGTGGCAGCGTTATTAAATGATTTGAATAACAAGTTAGTGATTTCTGCATTAGAGTCTTATGATCAGATTATTTTGCCTTTATCCTCGGGCTATGATTCGAGAATGATTTTGGCGGCCTTATCTACACGACCTGACTTAAAAGAAAAACTCCATTGCTTTACTTATGGTTCCATAGGATCAGTAGAAGTAGAAGCAGGGCGGCGATTAACTGCAGAGCTAGGTGTTAAGTGGGATTTTATTGATTTACCTTTGCAGTTTTTAGACAGAGGTACGTTAGATGACATTGATCAGGTTTTTGGTTCTTCATTGCATATGCATGGGATGTATCAACTTGAGTTTTTTCGTGAAATAAAAAAAAGAATCCCCATACATCCAAATTCCTGTTTGACTTCTGGTTTTATGACCGGTGTGCCGGCTGGACAACATAATGCATTGCTTGCTATAGCTGGAAATCAACCACTTACGCAAGCAATGGACAAATTCTCACAGAGCCGATATTGGACAAATGAAGAGTTGGAACAATTGAATATTTTTAAAGGCCAAGATTATTTAAAAAAAGCGGAACAACGATTTAGGAAAGCTTTTGATCGCTTTGCAGGGGGTGTTACACAGAAAGCGGTTATTTTTGATGTATGGTCAAGGCAACGAAATTTTATTGGCTATTATCCACGTACCTTAGAGTGGATGATTCCAACAGTAAGTCCGCACATGACTAAAGAATATGCCCAATTTTTTATGTCGATATCGAAACGGCATTTAGATGATCGTTTAGCGGTAGAACTAATGTTTAAATATCATCATCCGGCATTGTCCAAGATTGTTTCGAATAGTAATGGGCTACGTAGCATCAATAGTTTATTCGAGAATGGCATGTTTTTTTTCTCGCGCGTACTGCGTAAGTTCAGGTTAAATAAATTCCTGCCACAAAAATACTCCAATAATGGTTTTGAGTTTAATCTCCCCGCATTACGAAACTCAGGTGAGGAAGGAGTTTATCCTTTGCTGTCTGACTCTAAAATGGTTGATGATGTCATAGGTTCTATTATTGATAAAACGTCTGTTCAGATCCTATTTCAAAAGGCCCTCAAGGGCAATATTGTTTCTTATGAGAAGTTAATTACCTTACAGGCTATTGCATTTTCAGCGCTGAGGTTTAAGTAATGTCGATTAAACTCTTTGCCTGTGGTGATGTGGTGAATTTCTCAAACAACCAAGCCTGGTTGTCAGAGGAATTGCAACAGGCCATAAAAAATTGTGATTTTGCAGTTGCTAATTTTGAAGCCCCGATTGACACGCCACTGATGCAGCCGATATCGAAAGCAGGGCCACATGTTTACCAACCACCGCAGTCGATAGACTATTTAAAACATGCGGGATTTACGCAGGTGTTTCTGGCGAATAATCATATATATGATTATGGCGAAAGGGCATTTAAAAATACGCTGTCCAATCTTAATGAAAATGGACTTGACTACCTTGGCGCGGCTGAGTCTTTTTTTGAGAGCTATCAACCTCGGATTTTAGAGAAGGATGGCGTAAAAATTGGGTTGTTAGCGGCGTGCGAAAATGAATTTGGTTGTCACTATGATGACAGCTTGTCTCGTTCCGGTTATGCGTATCTATTCCACCCTTTACTGGAAGATGCGATTTTAGCCTTAAAGCAGCAAGTCGATTTTGTTGTTTTGATTGCACATGCAGGGGTTGAGAATATTCCTATTCCAATAAAAGAGTGGCGTGATCGTTATCGTCGGTTGTGTGATCTAGGGGTTGATGTGATCGGTGGGCATCATCCTCATGTTCCGCAGGGTTATGAGCTGTATGGTAAGAGCTTGATTTTTTATTCGCTAGGTAATTTTTATTTTGATACGTCCGCGTTTGCTAATAAGTCAGATGACAGTTATAGCTTGGTTCTGGAATTTGAAAAGCAGGCGAGTGTGAGTTTTGAAGTGATTTATCATAAAAAAATAGAAGGCAAAACGAAGCGGGTGGCTAAAGAGGAGGTGGGCTTTAATTTAGCACAGTTAAACACGTTATTAGGCGAAGGCTACGCTGCGCTAAACGACCAATATGCACTCGATACGTACAAAGCTTATTACAAAAACTATTATCAGACAGCTGCGAGCGTCTCTGGTGGTTTTAAATCCAAGATTAAGCGCACAATCAAAATGCTTTTGGGAAGACAAAACAACCAACAACAAAATAACGGTTTATTGTTATTGCACAATATTCGTATTGATTCCCATCGTTTTACTGTGCAGAGAGCGTTGAGTTTAAAATATGAAAAATAAATTAGCACCAATAATTCTGTTTGTTTATAACCGCCCGTGGCATACCCAGCAAACGGTTGAGGCTTTGCAAAATAACTTATTTGCGGATCAAAGCGACTTGATTATTTATTCCGATGCAGCTAAAAACGACCAGGCCTGCGTGCAGGTGCAAGCTGTGCGCGATTACATCAAAACCGTGGATGGGTTTAAGTCGGTCAAAATTATTGAGCGCGATAAAAACCGGGGTTTAGCCGCCAATATTATTGATGGCGTCACTGAAGTGGTGAATCAATACGGAAAAATCATCGTCATGGAAGACGACATTGTTACCAGCCCGGCGTATTTGTCGTTTATGAATCAAGCCCTCGATTTTTATCAAAACGAAAACAAAGTCTGGCATATCAGCGGATGGA
>JACUUF010000284.1 GCA_014859465.1 Methyloprofundus sp. | reverse complement strand
CTACAAACACTTTGACCTCAGCATCGCCAAACAACTGCTGAAAGACTCATGGCCGTTGATATTTTCAGCAATAGTCGTGATGATTTACATGCGTATTGACCAGATTATGATCAAAGAAATGCTCGGTGAATACGAAGTCGGGATTTATTCAGCGGCGGTGCGTTTAAGTGAAGCCTTTTACTTTATTCCGATGCTGATTACCGCATCACTGTTCCCCGCGATTTTAAATGCCAAAAATCAAAGCGATGAACTCTACAAACAACGCTTGCAACGACTTTACACTTTTATGGTTTGGTTCGCGATTGCCATAGCTTTACCGATGACTTTTTTAAGCGATTGGCTTATCCTGCTACTTTTCGGACAAGCTTACCAAGAAGCTGGGCAAGTCCTTATGATTCATGTTTGGTCTATGCCATTTGTGTTTTTACTTGTAGCCAGCGGTAAATGGTTTATCGCAGAAGGTTTGGCGCGAATGGCACTATATAGAAATTTAAGTGCTGCTTTTTTAAATGTGGTTTTAAACATAATTTTTATTCCAATTTATGGTGTTGTAGGTGCCGCGATATCAACCTTATTAGCTTTTTTCATGGCTGCTTATTTTTTTGATATTTTAAGTACTTTAACCAGGAAACAGTTTTTGTTGAAAACTAATTCTATTTTTTTTAAAGGTTTGTTATGAAGATAACACTATTCGATACAGCTGTATGCACAGAAAACCTTGGCGATTTTATTATTATGGACGCTGTGCGTGATCATATAAATGAAATGTTTCCCGAAGCAATGGTTCTACACACTGCGACCCATGAAAAGATATCTCGGCCAACTTACAATATGGTTAAGCAATGCGATCTGTCTTTTGTTGGTGGTACGAATTTAATTTCTTCCAATATGAATAGTTACAATCAATGGAAAATTAATTTGATTGATGGTTTTTTTTTAAATGACATTATTTTGATGGGTGTTGGCTGGTGGCAGTACCAGAATGATGCAAACTTCTATACTCGTTATCTTTTGAAATCAGTATTGAACCATGATTTGTTGCACTCGGTAAGGGATTCTTATGCTGAACAAATGCTCAGAAAGGCAGGATTTAATAATGTAATTAATACGTCTTGTGCGACGATGTGGCGCCTAAATGAGGCGCATTGTCAAGCAATTCCTGTTAGTAAAGGAGAGAATGTTGTTGCTACTATAACGGATTACAATAAAGATCCTAAAAACGATGTTGCGTTAATTCAGCTGCTGCATAAGTTTTATAAAAAAGTATATATTTGGCCCCAAGGTTCGAGAGATATTGATTATATAAATCAATTAGGGTTAGCCAAGTTTGCCAAAATATTGCCACCGAAGCTAGAAGCATATAACTCACTTTTATTGCATGACGAATCAATTGATTTTGTGGGTACGCGTCTTCATGCAGGTGTTCGAGCTTTGCAAAATAAAAAACGCACAATTATTTTAGGTATAGATAATAGAGCTTTTGAAAAAGCCAAAGATTTCAATATTACAGTATGCCCGCGTGATGATTTAGCAAAGTTAGAGTTGTTGATTAATTCAAATATTCCAACGGAAATAAATTTACCAACTGAAAATATCTTGCGTTGGAAAAGTCAGTTCAAATGAAAATCCTCATCGTAAACACCTCAGATATTCAAGGTGGCGCTGCACGGGCGGCGTATCGGTTGCATCAGGCGTTATTAGCGGAGGGCGTGGATAGCCAAATGCTGGTGCAGTCGAAATCTTCTGATGACTATACGGTTATTGGCCCGCACACCAAGTTTCAAAAGGCAATGGGTAAAATGCGCCCAACCTTGGATTCAATTCCGGTTCGACGTTATCCCGCGCGCACTAAAACCCTGTTTAGCCCGAGTTGGGTGCCGTTTGCAGGCCTGGTGGATAAGATTAATGCGATTAATCCCGATGTGGTGCATTTGCATTGGATTGCCGGCGGCATGATGCGCATTGAAGATCTCGCTAAAATCAAAGCGCCGATTGTGTGGAGTTTGCATGATAACTGGGGGTTTACCGGTGGCTGTCATATTATGTGGGAGTGCGAACGCTATAAACAAACCTGTGGCGCATGTCCTAGGTTGGCAAGCAAGAAAGAAAATGATCTAAGTCGCAAGGTTTGGTTACGTAAGCAAAATATTTTTTCCAAATTAGCAGATATGAAAATTATTGGACTTTCAAGTTGGTTGGCTGATTGTGCTAAGCAATCTAGTTTATTTAAAAATCATGAAGTTGTCTGCTTGCCCAATCTTATTAATACTGAAACCTATTCACCTTTTAATAAGTCTCAAGCCAGAGTATTGTTAAACCTTCCCCAGGGTAAAAAATTGATTGCATTCGGTGCAATGAGTGCTACCAGTGATATTAATAAAGGCTTTAAAGAACTGGCGCAGGCGTTAGATCATTTGCCTGCGGACTATGAATTGGTAGTGTTTGGGTCGAGTGCGCCGCAAACCCCGCAAGGCTTTAAACAAAAAGCCCATTATTTAGGGCATCTGCATGATGATGTGAGCTTGAGAGTGCTCTATAGCGCGGCTAATGTGATGGTGGTGCCTAGCTTACAAGAAAATCTCTCAAATGCAATTATGGAATCATTAGCGTGCGGTACACCAGTTGTAGGGTTTGATATTGGTGGAAATTCTGACTTAGTTGACCACCAAATAAATGGATATTTAGCACGGCCATTTGATACTAATGATTTAGCTAATGGCATTGATTGGGTGTTAAGTGCAATAAATTACAATCAGCTTTGTGAAAATGCAAGAGAGAAGGTGGTTTCGACTTTTGATAGTCGCTTGGTGGTAAATCAATATATTGAGCTTTATCAGCACATTATAAATACACAAAAGTAAGCGGGCAGGCCTTACATTTGGCACTCGAATGGGTTTATTTTAATCGGCAATAAAGCTTAGCTTAGTAAGGACTGCGAATGGCAAGACCTTTACGTATTGAATTGGCAGGGGCGTTGTATCATCTGAGCGATCGCGGTAATGCTCAAGTTGGGTTGTCGGTCTAAAGTCTGACCAACGATAATGGTGATGTAGGTTCGGTTTTAACCGAACGGTTGGATTGTCTGATCTCTGACCTACGAGCTTATTTATTTAGTACAAGGGCAGGCTTATTAGCTGGTTTCCACCGTCCTCCGTGGTAACGAGAAATGGTTCAGGGCGAACAGACATTTTTGAGACTGGTGAATTCAATGGCCACGCGGATATATATCTTTGCGGTGTCCTAATCTCACCACTAGCACAATGAGTACGTCATCTTGTAATTCACAAATCACACGATAATCAGCGATTCGATAACGCCATAATGCGGCTAATTCACCTTTTAATGCTTTACCTAATTGGCGTGGGTCATCTAAGACTTCAATACGTTTACGTAAGTATTCGGTAATGACTTTCGCCTCACGACGATCTAATTTTTTAAGTTGCTTGATTGCTTCTTCTGCAAACTCAATTTTCCAAGCCAAGATCACGCTCCACTTCGTCTAATGTATAAGTTTGTTGTTCACCACGTCTTACTGCTACGAGTGTTTGTTCAGCTAAATAAATATCTTCAAGATCTTCTATGTGTGTCTCTATCGCTTGTCGTATATAATAGGTCACTGTTCTACCTGTTCGAGATGCGAGTACTTGTAGGCGTGAATAGGTGTCATCTTCAAGCCTAATGGCAGTTTGTTTACTCATGAGTTATATTCCTTATATGTTGTTGGTATACAAGTATATCATCAACAGCAGTCTTGGGGTCAGGCCTTACATTTGACACTCGAATTGGTTTATTTTAATCGGCAATAAAGCTTACATTAGTAAGGACTGCGAATGGCAAGACCTTTACGTATTGAATTGGCAGGGGCGTTGTATCATCTGACCGCTCGTGGTAATGCTCAAGTTGGGTTGTCGAGTTGAAACTCGACCTACGATGGTGGAATTGTCAAATGTAAGGCCTGACCTTGCTGATTACGTATTTTAAGAACCATTTAAAGCCATATTGGTGCAAAAAGAGTCTTATCTGTTGGCATTGCTGCGGTAT
>JACUUF010000283.1 GCA_014859465.1 Methyloprofundus sp. | reverse complement strand
TCGCCATCGCTTCCTGGGTAGAGCGAGGAACTCCCTCGCGATAATACGAAGGCAATACAAACACATGCGAATCCGCAATCCATTCTGGAACATTCGAGACATGACCAGGATAAATCACAATACCTTCTTCAATCACTTCATCAAGTTGTTGTTTAGATAGTGCCGCAGGATTATCAGGGTCTAACCCACCCAACACCACAAACTCCACATTTGGGGATTGTTTTTTAACAAGACGCGCCGCTTCAAGGTATTCAAAAACCCCTTTCTCAGCCAATAAACGCGCGATAAAAATAAACCGGATAGGCTTGTTTAAATCCACCGCTCGATAAGGATAACCCTCTAAATTCAAGCCAATCGGCCCAAGCACCTGTAACTTGCTTTGATTTAAAAACGCTTTTCTAGACAAATCAACAGGATCATTGGGATTTAGAAACAACACCTTATCCGCAAATACATAACCCACAGAAACAAGCAAACCATGAATACGCTGCAACACATTCTTTTTAAAACTGAAACCTGTTTGAGAAGGCGTATGGATATAGCCCAAGCCTTCCAGCATCGCAATGCGGCGCGGAACGCCTGCCAATTTTGCGGCAATCGAGCCATAAATAGATGTCTTAACAAAAAAACTAAACACCACATCCGGCGAAATAGCTTTCAACTGCCGAGACAAGCGCCACGTGTCGCGCAAGTCTGAGAAAGGATTCATCCCCGTTTTACTTAAAGAGTAATCAACCGGAATTGCGCCCATTGCCTCAACAATAGACCGAGATTCCGGCGTGTAATCGATTGCAAAAGCATACACCTGATGCCCTTGACCAACCAAATACTCAATAAAATCTTTACGAAAAATTACCAGACCTGGTGATGCGTTTTGGGAGATGAAACAGACTTTCAAGTGTTTTCCCTAGTAAATTTATTGATTGTTCCCTGAAAGTTACTAAATATAAATACTGCAAAAGGAACTGACAATAGAAAATACATCACTGCTCGGTGGCGCGTATCACCAGTACCATCATAAGTGATGGCGTATACAAAAATATAAAAAACAGCTGATAAATAAAAGAAAATCAATGGGGATTTAAGGTGATCTAAAAATTTTCTTATATTAAAGACAACCAAACAAAAAAATAATGACAGTAATATATACCATTGAACCGAACCTAAAAAAATCATCATATCACCAGTTTTTGTATATGCCAAAAATCGGTTACTATAAAGCATTTGCTCCAGGGAATAATAAGGACCTGGACCTAATATAAATCGAAAAAACGATGATAAACTGAAATCACCAGATGCATCATTCAATTTAGCATGAGCACTTGATACATCAAAAAGCATACCAAAAAAATCCTTCAAAACAACAAAAACCAACAAGACCATGAACAGAAGGATAACAAGCTTTATTTTTGTAAATCTATAAATAAAAACCGTTAACAATAGTGGAGTTAATACGAAAATGAAACCATAGGGCTTTAAGTTAGCAGAAACAAAAAGAGCCAACGATAAGTAAATTATAGATAACAAAAATCTTCTATCAAAAAAATTTAACAATGAAAAGTACGCAAGGACATAGGAAAGCAGAACCCAAACCTCCTTCATACCTCTGATTACAGTTAAAACCACTATAAAATTGGACAGAAAAACAAATAGAAAAATAAAAAAAACTACATCTTTACCTTGCAATTTAACCTTGTTATATAACAAAAGATGCATTAGAACATATGTCAGAATTGATAAAATAACAACTTGAACATGTGTTCCATTGCCAGAAAAAAGAATATTGGCCGAATTTACACATACATGAAAGGGCGCAAGTGATTCACTACATTTAATAAAGCTGGTAGAAGAAGAAATTTCCAACCAATAATAGAAGGCATCACTTCCATAAGTCAATTCAAAAGGTAAATTGACATTTTCAAGCAAACTGATCAAGTACAATAAAAAAATAGATAAAATAGATAAAATTGAAAGAAAAATTATTTTTTTAGATTTCTGTAAAAAAAGAATATAAGAATATATAAAAGTTATTGCAATAGAAATCATATCAACCAACTATACAAATGAGTTTTCTAACCTTGCAATTCCAACTCAGTGATTCTAAATTTATTTTAAGTTGGTCAATTGAATTAAACCAATTCACCACTTCTAAAAAATCAAAAGTTTCATTGCGTAGGCTTGGTTTAAACCAAAGTTTATTCTCAAACTCTATCAAATCTTGATCAGGAGTTAGGCTAATAAATGGTTTGCCAAGCGCAATATATTCCTTGGATTTAAGCGTAGATGATACAGTAAACCCCAGTCGATCGAGGGCAAGGCTGTCTATACCAAGATCACATTCATTAATTATTTGCAATGACTCAATATGTGATAGTTTTCCATGCAACTTAAAGGTCACGTTAATTTTTTTTATTCCCTGAAGACTTGCAACCTGTTCTGGCGAAAGCATGCCAATTAAGTTAACTTCTATAATTTGATTGCCACAGTAATCTTGTGCCGCATTGAGCAAACGATCTAGCCCATGCCACTCTTTAAACTCAGATGCGATATAAACAATTTTAAAAATCCCGCTTTTGCTCTGAGTGGATTCTTGTTCATGTTTTTTGGCGTATTTTTTATAGAACTCCGGATTAAATCCGTTTGAAAAAACAATATATTCTTTATTCGCACCAAATCTTGATTTTTGATAACCGGAGATTTGACTGGTTACAGATAAATGCCCACCGCACTTTTTGAAAAAATAAGGTGAAAAATATTTCTCAGCGAGGTATTGAATATTTTTTGCGAAAAAATTCAGACCACTTTTTTTCAGCTCTTCAAGCTCCATAGTATGATGCTCAAAATAAACTTTCTTGATATGTGATGAAATTGAAAACCAGCTAAAATCAAAGAGAGGGTACCGAATTATTAACCTATGATATTTATCTAATTTTATTAATTTACTAACCAAGTAATACCTAATAAACCTTGCAGACCAACCAGGGTATTTATCTTCGTAATTAATATAGCTAACGCCATCAAAACATCCATCTATATCTCTATTAAGAACAATTACATCAAAATTCTGCTTGTTAAATGCAGACGCAAATTGTTTGATTTTGTTTTGCACGCCAATCATTTTTCCTTTTGAAAAGATGATTGTTATATGTGCTCCTCTTTTAGTCACTGACCACGACTCCACAGAAATCCATTACATTATCTTCAAACTTTGCATTATTAAACTCTTTGTGTTTAACCAAATAAATTTTAATATCCGCACTTTCAGCTGCACTTAAATCAATCAGTTTAATTTTTTCGTGCACTTGAATATTCGGCTCTACAGCTTCAACATTAAAGTGTTTAGCTAACTGTTCGGTTATATATAAAGCTGGAGATTCTCTTAAGTCGTCAATGTCTGGTTTAAACGCCAACCCCATACAAACTATTTTTGGTTTGCGACCATTTTTCATTTCAAATTCTAAAGATTTATTTTTTACTTTCTCGACAACCCAATCGGCTTTGTAGTCATTTGTTCTTCTCGCCTGTTCAATGAGTTTAGCCTTTCCTTTTGCCGAATCGACAATAAACCACGGATCAACCGAAATACAGTGACCACCTACACCACAACCGGGTTGTAAAATATTGACACGCGGGTGTCTATTAGCTAGCTCAATTAATTCTCTAACATCTATCCCCAAATCATCACATAAAATAGACAGCTCATTAGCAAATGCAACATTGACATCCCTAAACGAATTTTCGGTAAGTTTTGCCATTTCGGCAGTTTTTGCGGCGGTTTCGAGCACTTCGCCTTCAACAAAGCTGCGGTAGAAATCGGCGGCGGCTTGGGTTGAGGTGGGGTTGATACCGCCGACCACGCGGTCATTTTCGACGAGCTCACGCATAATGTGTCCCGGTAATACGCGCTCGGGTGAGTGGGCAACGTAGATGTCGTCAATATTGACGCCGGCTTTTTTGAGCTCTTCCGCCATGATGTCGGTGGTGCCGACCGGTGAGGTGGATTCGAGTAGCACCAGGTTACCCGGGCGCACATAGGGTGCAATCGCTT
>JACUUF010000051.1 GCA_014859465.1 Methyloprofundus sp. | reverse complement strand
GCTCAACAAAAAGCATGAATATTAATCTCCCCACCCAACCCTCCCCAGCAAGGGAAGGCTTTGTTTATATATTCACTACGCTATCAATCACTACAGCACGCATTCGCCACAAACATAGCCCTCTCCAGCAGGAGAGGGAGTAACTTCACTTTTTAATTCATTGTATTTAAAAGTATAAAAGTTGTGTCGATACCTGTGCCACTAATAAGAGGTTGCCATAACTAATCGCTTCTTTGCAGAGCAATTTATTAGTTTTGCTTGAGGCTAATCTTCAGCTTCCTCTAGCTGTTCGCTAATCTCCATCCATTGCATTTCTGCTTCTTCTAGCGCTTTATCGACTTGCGTTTTCTCTTGTAGGACTTGTTTTAAACGGGCTTTATTGGCATCCTCATATAAAGACGAATCGGCTAACTCTTGTTCGAGTTGCTTTTGTTGTTTGTGATGTTTATCTAATGCTTTTTCGGCTTTTTTTAATGCATCATAGAGCGGTTTTAATTGTTTGCGCCGCTCGGCATCGACTTTGCGTTGTTCTTTTTTATTAACGCTAGAGCTTGGCGTGTCACTGGTGGTATTGCTATTCAGTAGTCTTTGTTCATTAAGCCAGAGTCGATAATCATCTAAATCACCATCAAATTGGGAAACGCAACCATTAGCGACTAAATACAGTTGATCGGTAACAGAGCGCAGCATGTGTCTATCATGCGAGACGATAATGATGGCACCTTGATAGTCTTGTAGGGCAAGACTTAATGCGTGGCGCATTTCTAAATCAAGGTGGTTGGTCGGCTCATCAAGTAGTAGTAAATTAGGGTTTTGATAAACTAATAAAGCCAATACTAAGCGTGCTTTTTCGCCACCGGAAAAAGGAGCGATAGGGTCGAAGGTTTTGTCATCTTTAAAATTAAATCCGCCTAAGAAGTTTCTTAAGTCTTTTTCGGTGGCTTTGGGGTTAATTTTTTGTAAATGCCAGATTGGACTTTCATCTAGGTGCAGTTGTTCTAATTGGTGCTGAGCAAAATAACCTAATTTTAATGTTTCAGCGAATTGAACTTCGCCTGCGCTAACGCCTAATTTACCAGCGAGTACTTTAATTAAGGTTGATTTACCTGCGCCATTTGGCCCTAATAAACCGATACGATCACCCGGTGAAACAAAGAGATTAACCTTGTCTAAAATAGTTTTGTTGGCATAGCCTATACTGGCATTTTCTAATTTCAGCATAGGGTTGGGTAATTTACCCGGAGCGCCGAAACTAAAATTAAACGGTGAATCTACGTGAGCTTGGGAAATCAGTTCTATGCGCTCTAAGGCTTTAATGCGACTTTGCGCTTGTTTGGCTTTAGTGGCTTGGGCGCGAAAGCGAGTGATAAAGCTTTGGATATGGGTTATTTCTCGTTGCTGCTTTTCAAAAGAGCTTTGTTGTTGGGCTAATTTTTCGGCGCGTCTTTGCTCAAAAGCAGAGTAGTTGCCGGTGTAGATTTCGCCCACTTGGTTTTCTATATGCACAATATGGTCAGTGATCGTATCGAGAAATTCACGGTCATGAGAGATCAGTAATAAAGTGCCAGGGTATTTGCATAACCAGTCTTGTAGCCAAATAACGGCATCAAGATCTAAATGGTTGGTGGGCTCATCAAGTAACAGTACGTCGGAGCGGCACATCAGCGCTTGGGCAAGATTTAAACGCATACGCCAGCCTCCAGAAAAGGAGCTGACAGGGAGCCTTTCTTGTTCAGATTTAAAGCTCAAACCATCCATTAATCGAGCGGCTCTTGCGGTTGCTGTGTAGCCGCCGATAATGTCCATTTTGGCAAATAACTCGGCTTGTTTGATGCCGTCGTCTGCTTGTTGTGCTTTGAGAATTTCTTGTTGTAAGCGGCGTAATTCTTGATCACCATCAATAATGTATTCGATAGCGGCTTGTTCGACTGCTGGCGTTTCTTGCGCAACATGAGCCACTTCCAAATTGGGAGGCATGCTAAAATCACCTTCGTCAGGATGAAGCTCGTTACGTATCAAGGCAAAGAAGCTGGATTTACCTACGCCATTTGCACCGGTAATACCAATTTTTTGTCCCTTGTGTAGGGTAAATGAAGTGTTGGCAAATAACACGCGCGTGCCACGGCGTAGGGCGATATTTTTAAAATTCAGCATACTTAATATGGTAGATAAAAAGAAACAACATAATCCCGTGTTTAAACCGCAAGATCGTTATTATATTAATGAACAGGGTTGGTGGTTTTTTACGGTTGAGAGAATTAGTGGGCCTTTTGCGAGTAAACCGGATTGCGTTGATGCGTGTCGTTGCTATATACAAAAGCGCGAGGGTGTTTTGTGAAAAGGTGGGTTACTATTCGGCAAACTGAATTTATTTTTTGCCGAATAGATATTTTGCAGTGAGGTCAAAAATTAGCCGTACAAATCAATCATTTTTTTGACTTGTTTAGCAAATTCTTTGATATCGCCTGCGGAAACAGTTTCGGTAGGAATAACTAACGCAGCGTCGTTATCAAGAACGATATGGATGTAATCACGAATATGTTCGACGCGTAAAATAGTATTCCACGGCATTTTATTTTTACCGCTAGGTGAATTTTCTGCTAAAGCTTTGGGGTCGATACGTAAGGTGTATTTGCCAAACATGGCCAGTTTTTCGCGATCAGTATAGTTGGTTAATATTTGTCTGCGAAAGCTTAGAATAATGATTTGTGGAATAACGATAGCCCAGCAGATAGAGATGGTGACAATGTAAAGGGCCGTACGGTAATCGCTATAATAAGACCAAAGAAACAGGCCAAATATCGCTAATACACCGGGAAAAAATAAACGGTTTCTTTTGAGTTTTTTTTGTAAGTCTTCTGAAGTTTCGATTTGTAATTCATTGTAATGAACTAAATCTTTCTCACGGAATTCATATTCAATTTCAAGCATTGTTTACCCTTTAGTCGTGTGCAAGAAGTTATTTATCTTGCATTATTATTGTTATAGCTATCTTAACTATTATAACCGTTACACTTCATTGAGTAGAAATTTTTAACGTATTTCTTCTAGGGCTTCAAGTGCTTCAACTAAACTACTGACAGGGTAAATTTTTATGCCGAGCATGGGTTTTTTAGGTGCGTTGGCCTTAGGGATAATGGCTCGTTTAAAACCATGTTTTACCGCATCGTTTAAGCGTGCATAGCCATTAGCTACCGGCCTGATTTCGCCATTTAAGCCTAATTCGCCAAAGAAAAAGCAGTCATGCGGCACAATGGTATCTTTTAAGCTTGAAACTATGCTGATAATAATCGCTAAATCGGAGCTGGTTTCCGTGACTTTGATGCCGCCTACGACATTGGCATAGATTTCATCACTGGCGGTAAAAATACCGCCGTGGCGGGTTAATATGGCTAATAGCATGGCGAGACGATTTTGGTCGAAGCCGACAGCAAGACGTCGTGGATTGCCATATTGACATTCGGTCACTAAAGCTTGGATTTCTACTAATAAAGGCCGTGTGCCTTCCCATAATACGGTAACTACGCTGCCAGGCGAGGGTTTTTCTGTGCGATTTAGGAACATTGCCGAGGGATTTTTGACTTCTTTAAGTCCTCCGCTTTCCATGGCAAAGAAGCCTAATTCACCGACACTACCAAAACGATTTTTATCCGCTCTAAGGACACGAAAGCGCGCATCATCGGTTGAGGCGAGAATCAGTTGGGTATCGACAATATGACTTAAAGTCATAGGACCCGCTAAAGATTGATCTTTGGTGACATGACCGACCATGAAAATGGCCACGTTTTGTTTTTTTGCATACTGGGTGAGATAGCTAGCTGATTCTTTGACTTGCGATACCGAGCCGGGTGTTGAGTCGGACGTTTGTGTATGCATAACCTGTATGGAATCAATCACTAGGATGTTGGGTTTTATCTCATCTAAGGTATCGCAAATGCTTTGTACTGAGGTTTCAGTAAGCATTTGAATTTTATCGAGAGGGAGATTTAAGCGAATAGCGCGCTCAGCAATTTGCTGTAAAGACTCTTCACCTGAGACATACAAAACGCTAATGCCTTTTTGCGCAATATTGGCGATCACTTGTAATAGTAGCGTACTTTTCCCTGCGCCCGGCGTGCCTCCTATCAAAACAACGCTACCGCGTACAATGCCACCACCGAGAACGCGGTCAAATTCCAAGATGCCGGTAGATAGTCGTTCGGTTTGCTCTAAAGTGACTTCGGAAAGTAATTGCACATCACTTTTTGTGCCGCTGTAGCCTAAGCGCTGAGATTGAGCAGGAGAGCTGCCTAAACGAACCTCTTTGATGGTGTTCCATGCTTGGCAAGCGCTGCATTGGCCAGCCCAGCGAGGAGAGTCTGCACCACATTCGGTGCAGACGAAAGCGGTATTTTTTTTGGCCATAAGGGGCTGAAAAGATGCTAAATAAGTTTAAAGGGGGGATGAGGTCATGCTGTTGAGTTGAGCCTTTTCTGGGGAGGCGTTTATTTTTAACTCAATAGCATTGTGTGTTTAATTAGCTTGGGATAGCGCAATCAGGTCTCTGTTCAGTAAGTTACTATCGCCTAAATTGAGTTCTACTAGGCGTCGTAGCGTGGATATACTATCTAGGTCGATATGTTCGCATTTGAATCCGACTTCATTATCTATTACATGACTGACTGATACGCTCATAGTAATGGTCGCTGCTTCTGAGAGTTCTAGGGTTAAGGTGTATAGCGATTCTAAATTATTTTGTTGCCAAGCCTTATCAAAGCGTAATAAACAGCCATGCAGAGAAATATCGATAAGTTGACAAGGCCATTGAGTTGATTCATGGCTTAAGGTGACTTGAGATTTATAAAAAATACGATGGAAATGGCGTTGCTCGTTGTCTTTACTCATGATGTGTTAATCCATAAAAAATTGCATGGGAATTTTATCTATAATCAGCGTGTCGTTGTTTTTTAATAATAGCGTCTTATCTGCAAGCTCAGTTCCGTTGATTTTAATTTCATTATTCACCTCGAGCATAGAGACGAAATAGCCTTCTTTCCTGCGGGTAATAACAATAATGCCAGAACCTTCACGGCCTAAGCGAATCATGGTTTTTTTTAGTGGTATTAAACGGCCTATATGTTTACCGCCCATAACTTGCAGGTTAGCTTCGGGTAAGTTAACGCGATTGTTGAATTCTTGATTGAGCTTTTCATTTTCTGGTTCTTCTGAGTGCTTGGGTGAGAGGGCGCTCGCGAATTTTTCCGTGCTGCTATAGACAATGCGATGCTTACCAATGGTAATTGTATCGCCGTCTTGTAGCATTGCTTCTTTATGCTGTATGCCATTAATAATCAATGGAAAGTCGCTATTTAACTGTTTAATAAGCGGAAGGGATTCACGTAAGACTACGACTGCATGAGCTGGCGCAATTGCTAAGCTATCGACTGCTAAATCATTAGTTTCGTCACGACCTATATGAATATTACCCGACTCAAAAATCGAGGAATGTATAGGTTTGTCTTTAAAAAAAACAGTGAATTTTGCCATTTTCGTAAGGGGTATCTTTGCTGGTTTGTTTTAGTATAGTCGTATTTTCTGAGTGTTGCTAAAAAACATAAATCTTTATTTGCTGTGGCGCATTAATGCTTTTGAAATGCCCTGCTTTTATTGGCAGAGCGAGCGTCTTAGCTGTTTTTTGAATTCGTCTCGTTTTTTGACTTAGGGGGTAAAAATTTGATTCGAGTAATGGCGTGTTTATCACTGTTCATAATTTCTAATGGATGCCCATGTAGGATAAGGCTCGTGCTGGTTTGTGGGATAGTTTCCATAAATTCAATGATCAGGCCGTTAATTGTTTTCGGTCCTTCGGTCGGTAGATTCCAGTGAGTAATGCGATTAAGCTCTCTGACGGTGACACTGCCATCAACAATATAACTACCGTCCTCGTACTTTTTCACATCAGCTTCTTCGGTCATAATTTCGCCAACAATACCTTGTAATAGGTCATCCATACTAACCAGCCCTTGAACGTCACCATATTCATCAACGACAAGTCCAATACGCGCTTGGTCAAATTTGAAGTTTTGGATTTGTTTGTGTAGCGGGGTCGTTTCTGGAATAAAGAACGGGGGAATAAGGTTATCAGTTATATCTTGTTTGCTAAAATTATCATTATCAAAGGCTTGTATCAAAATGGTTCTTAAGTGTAAAAAGCCGATAACGCGATCGATACTGACTTTATAAACAGGTATTCGTGTATGTTGACTATTTTTCAGCTGATGAACAATGTCTTCGATTGAGTTTTCTATGTCGATACCAACAATTTCATTGCGTGGCGTCATAATATCTTCAACGGTAGCGGTTTCTAGATCAATAATGCCTAGCAAAATATTTTTATATTTCTCTGGCATGATCGAATCTGTTTCTGCCACGATACTCTTGAGTTCGTCTTTGTTGAGTGTCGCAGTATTATGTTCATGCGCTTTGACGCCAACGATGCGTAACAAGCCGTTAGCGATAAGATTGACAAACCAGACGATAGGATAAAATATTTTTAATAAAGGGCTATAAATCCAGGCTGCTGGGAACGCCATAACTTCAGGTTTTAGGGCGGCAAGTGTTTTCGGTGCAACTTCAGCGAAAATAAGCACGATGAGGGTTAGTGCGCCAGCTGCAATAGCAATACCTTCGTCGCCCATTAAGCGCATACCAAGAATAGTGGCTAGTGAGGATGCCAAAATATTGACGAAATTATTGCCGAGTAAAATAAGGCCTAATAGACGATCGGGGCGCTTTAATAGTCTTTGTGCTTTTTTTGCGCTTCTATGCCCTTGTTTAACCAAGTGTTGCAGGCGATAGCGGTTAAGCGTCATTAATGCCGTTTCAGAGCCTGAAAAGAAGGCTGAAAAGCCAAGTAATGCGATGAGTATGCCAAATAGGATACTAGTAGGTATGTCGTTCAAGAATCGGTACTGAGTTAGTTAAATTAGTTACATCATCTATGATGAGCTGTAATTGTCAAGTTTCATTGTTATAAATATGGGATTAGGGAGGCGCAGTAGCGTTAAATTACATTAATTTTTTTTGGAAGGTAATGAAAATGTGACATTTTTTTGACATAAAACTAAAAGGGTGATTAACTTTATTCAAAAAATTGACACTGCAATGGCCACTTTATCTGCAATTGCAATGGCCACTTTATCTGCAATGTTTTTTTAATGTTTTCATTACTCATAAAATACCTATAAATTTTTATATTCTGGTGTATTTTTGAGCATAAAGTCATGTATTAATCTAGCAGGAATCTGCTATTTCAGTGAATAGGCATTTTTAGTATGGCGCTACCACGTATTATCCTTATTGATGACAATCCCGCTAGAGGGCAGCAGTTTTTAGCCGTTATTCAGTTTCTTGAATATCAAGGAGAATTGTATAGTGCTGAAGATTTTAGCGAAAAACTGCGTTCGGTTGACGATGTGTTTGCTATATTTGTAGGGGCAGGCGTTGATAAGCAAGCTACTGTTATTAAAGCAGTTGTTGAGTTAGTCGCAGATACGCCTGTGGTTCTGCTGATTGATAAAGGCACTTTATTGCAAGTTCCTTCAGCGATACAAAGTGTAGTCACTTCTATTCAAGAATGGCCGGTTACTTATACTGTTCTGATGGATAGTTTGCAGGGTTTACAAAAGCAACAAAGTCATACAAAACCAGCGCCTAGAAATACTAATAATAAAGGATTAGCCGGTAGTAGTGAGGCGATTAAACAGGTTCGATTTTTAATTGATCAAGTGGCGGATTCTGATGCGACAGTTCTTATTTTGGGTGAATCGGGGACGGGCAAGGAAGTTGTTGCGCGCGCCTTACATAAGGCATCCTCTCGGCATAATCATGCTTTTGTGCCCGTTAACTGTGGTGCGATTCCGGCAGAGTTATTAGAAAGTGAGCTGTTTGGCCATGAAAAAGGTGCATTTACCGGCGCTTTAGCAACTCGGCAGGGGAGATTTGAAATGGCTGAGGGCGGTACCTTATTTCTGGATGAGATAGGTGATATGCCCATGCCAATGCAAGTCAAGTTATTAAGGGTTTTGCAAGAAAGGTCTTTTGAGCGCGTAGGCAGCAATAAAACTATACATTGCAATGTACGAGTTATCTCGGCAACGCATAGAGATATTGAACAAGCTATCGTAGAGAATCTTTTTCGGGAAGATTTGTTTTATCGCTTAAATGTTTTTCCTATAGAAATGCCGGCATTAAGAGAGCGTGTTGAAGATATTCCTTTATTAATTAAAGAATTAGCTGCTCGCCTAGAGAAAAATAAGCGCGCCAGTGTCACTTTAACACCAGATGCGATCAATGTTTTAATGCAGCATTCTTGGCCGGGCAATGTGCGTGAGTTAGCTAATTTAATTGAGCGTGTTGCAATTATTAAGCCTAATGGTGTAGTTGACGTGGCTGATTTACCTGCAAAATTCAGGCAATTTAGTGTCTCGGATGAAATTATTGTTGAACAGGCGCCTGAGAATTTTCTGGAGCTAGCTCAGGAAATGGAAGATAAACTGGAGCAAGCCGTGTTGCAAAAAGTTTTTAGTGCGCAGTTACCGGAAGAAGGCATGGACTTAAAAGAATATCTCAATGAAGTTGAAATAAGCTTAATTAAGCAGGCTTTAGAGGAATGTAATGGGGTGGTGGCTCATGCGGCTAAATTATTAAATATGCGCCGCACCACTTTGGTTGAAAAACTGAAAAAGTTTGATATTTAAGCTCAGGGTAAATAAGAGTTTACAGCGCGCCTGGGTTAGATTATTTGGCGCTAGCGCAGATAAGGTAACCCAGTATTTTACTGCCATGTCACGGAGAGTCGTGTTTTGCCTAGGCGTTGGCTTTTTGTGTTAAAGGCTTAGAAGATTTTATTAATAAAATGCGCAATATTCCTGATTTCTTCCATGCAAAGCGTATGTTGCATGGGATATTCATGCCAGCTAACTGAGTAATTCATCGCTTTTAAGTTGCTATACGCTTGTTTGGCTATTGCCAGGTGAACAATGGGATCCATCGTGCCATGCGCCATAAAGATAGGAATATCATTATTTGCGCTACGTTCGGTTTTTAATTGTTCTACAGTCGGTAGGTAAGTCGATAAAGCCATAATGCCCGCGAGTCTTTGTGGGTAACGTAGGCCGGTATGTAGGGCAATGACACCGCCTTGGGAAAATCCTGCCAGCAAAATATTTTCTGCTTTAATGCCCTTATCAATTTCTCTTTGAATCAATTGTTCAATCTGCATAGAGGAGGTATAAATATCCTCGACCGCCACGTCACGATCTAAAGAGGCATCCATAATGTCATACCAAGAAGGCATTCGCATGCCGCCATTAATGGTAACGGCTTGAATCGGTGCGTTGGGGAAAATGAAGTTAATTTGTTCTGCTTTATTGAGCGTTAATTCAGGTACGATACTTGCAAAATCATGGCCATCTGCACCTAAACCATGCAGCCAGATAACTGAATAAAAAGAAGTGGAGGTCGCGGGTATTTCTACGCAGCTAAGTAATGAAGTCATAAATAGTGGTTGGTTTTTATAGTAGGTTTTTATTATGGAGTGTTTTGCGTTGTGCGGCATGCGCTAACGCGCTTTGTTTTTCTGTATTGCTATAGTAAGACCATTGAGTAATTTCATCTAAGGTGCGGAAACAGCCTAAGCAAATATCGTCATTATTTAAGCAACATTGGCGGATGCAGGGCGATTCAATGATGGCCTTTTGCTGTTTATCCAGTAGCGTGTTGATTTGTGTAAGCGATGGCGTTGCATCTGAATAGTTGATAGCAATATTGTAAACTTTATCAGCTAATGCTAGGCGTAAAGATGGATAGGCATTTACATCTAAGCTACGGGAAAATTGTATATGTTCAGCGAGCTTTATTTTTATTGCTGCGCTATTTAAAGCAGAACTAAATTGTGCAATATTTAATCCAGTTTGTGCGGCGCAATCTATTAGTATGGTGTCTAGGGAAGGGTTTTTCGCTTCTTGGTAATAAGCTTGTTGAATGTTTTTACGTAGTGCAGCAACAAGTTCGGGCGCTTGCTGTTCGGCAGCTAATAACGCGCGGCAAGCAGGATAAGTCGAGCGTAATGGGGTGTTTTTGGTCCAGAAGTCGAAATTAAAATGTATCGAAGGGATGGTTTGTTGGATACGCTGCCAAGCTTGCTGAATCATTGCTTGTGTTTCAGCGGGCATAGCTTCGCTGGTATCGGCAGCAAGTCCGCCTAAAATAGCTTTAAAACTGAGCGATTGAGGTAATTGCCTTTGTAAATCAGCTAAAGTCTGCTCAAAGCCATAGCACCAACTGCACATGGGGTCGTATACATAATAGAGGGTATTGTTTTCGATCTGCATGTTATTGTTTATTTTGTAGATGGTTAAGTTTTTACGTAAGTTGTCGATATATTAACTGTTAAGTTCTAGTATTTTAAAGAGGTCAATTATGGATATTAAATCATTTAGTCAAGATGTGCGATCTTTACCCAGAGGTGATGAGAACAGAGCAAATGAACCGCGAGGGCAAGAAGTTTCGCAACTGGCACACGCTAGAAATGCAGAAAGAAAGGAATTGAATAGCCCAGACAAGATACAAGATTCTGCGGCTACGATTGTTAAGCAGCAAATGAATGCGCAGATATTAGCTTCGGCTGTTAAAGTTAGTGTGAGTGCTGGTGACCAGCCGTTGTCATTGGTCTTAAAAACAGCATTAGAAGGTGTTAATGAGGCTTTAAAAGAGACCATGGGTGATAATGCCATTCAAAACAGCTATGACGCTGGCTTGGATGTGACGCCTGAGGCAACAGCAGGACGAATTGTGGCATTAAGCACCGCATTTTTTGGTCAATATCAGGAAATGCATCCTGATCTGAGTCAGGAAGACGCGTTGACTTCATTCACTAATATTATTAGTGGCGGCATTGATAAAGGCTTTGCTGAGGCGCGTGATATTTTGGATGGCTTGGGCGTTTTAAAAGGGGATATTGCAACTAATATAGATAAAACTTATGCCTTGGTGCAGGATGGCTTAAAATCTTTCGCTGATAACTATGGCCAAGCTGTAGACGCGCAAGCCTTTGATAGATAGGCTTGATTTTGTGATTATTGTATCAATGACATGCAAAACTGGATTTAAATGTAAATTAACAGCTCACACGTAGATAATTCCAGAAATACATAGCGGCTTAATTTACCAAATATGTGAACCATGAGCCCATTGTACGAACTTACCTTAGCAGCACATTCAATCCCTGTTTTTTCTTCTATTAGTCATATAATTTCTTTGTCGCGCAATAACCTGCATCCGCGAGTTCAGGGGAGGGAGCGCTCGCGCTTTAAAACGATGCCCTTGTTTTGCCAAGGCAACAGGAAATGAATCTATTAGCCAAGCCTGATCTTTATTTTTTGCTTCTTGTTCTTGTTTAATAATTTCTAAAATTAAAGGCTAAAATTGAACTGGCTTCTAATTTTTGGCGCTTAATTCACATTTGTACTTATAACGGAAGGAGAGAAAGAAATAAGGCGGGAGTCTCTAAATATTTACAATTTCTTTTGCAGCTTAGCTGTATAGTGAATCATAATGGATAAAATATAAGCGCTCAATGGAAAGCATGTCCGTTGTTTTTTGTAGGACGGTACAACCAGCTCTTTAACAGATAAAAAACCTAACAGCATTAATGACTACGCGCATCTTAACGAGGCACAGTGCAATGATTTTTATTGCGGCGCATCTTATTGCTCATTCACTGCCCTTTAACCAATAGGAATTTCGTAAACATGACCGAGCTGGAAAATATCAAGACTGAAATTCAGGAGTTTACTCTAGATCAAGCTTTTATCCTATTGGAAAATCAGGAGCTAGACCAATTGGAGTTATTGCTGGCTGACGTTCCTCCTGGGCAATTAGCTGATATTTTAGAATCTATGCCGCCTAAGGAGCGTAAGCAACTGTGGGAGCTAATTCCTGAAGCTATGGGCTCCGAAACGCTCACTTTTTTGCATGATGAGGTGCGCAATTCTCTCATCGCTGATATGCCGACTGAGGAGCTGATTGCTGCTGTTGAGCAAATGGAGATTAATGATTTAGCAGATATGATGGAAGAGTTGCCGGAGCCTGTTCGGCAAACCATCGAGGAAAGCCTTTCTGATGAAATACGTGAGCACTTAGAAACCAGTCTGTCTTTTGAAGATGGTACCGCAGGGCGTTTAATGAGCTCCGATGTGATTACTGTGCGTAATGATGTGACCCTGGAAGTTGTGCTGCGCTATTTGCATATACATGAAGATTTGCCCGATTATACCGATGGCTTAATGGTGGTTGATCGTGAAGGCTTTTATCAAGGCAAGTTGTTATTAAATAAAGTGTTAACGCATGATGAAGATACCTTGGTGCGCGAGCTTATGAGTACTCAGCACTATGCTATTCCGTCTAATACTAGCGAGCACGATATTGCTTTGTTTTTTGAGCAATCCAACTTCGTTTCCGCCGCTGTTATTGATGAAAATAATCATTTATTAGGTCGTATTACCATGGATGATGTGATTCATATCTTACGCGCTGAAGCAGATCATGCTTTGATGAGTAGTGCCGGTCTAGATGAGGAGGCGGATTTATTTGCTCCGGTCTTACGCAGCACTCGGCAGCGCACTGTTTGGTTGTTTATTAATTTAATCACGGCTTTTTTGGCCGCTTGGGTGATTGGCATGTATGCTGATACGGTCGAGAAAATTGTTGCTTTAGCCGTCTTGATGCCAGTCGTAGCCAGTATGGGCGGGATTGCTGGTAGTCAAACCTTAACCTTAACGATAAGAGGTTTGGCGTTAAATCAAATAACTAGTGGTAATAGTAGCTGGTTGGCGCGTAAAGAAGTGTTGATCGGTGTTATTAACGGTTTGATCTGGTCTGTCGTGGTTGCTGGCATTGCGTGGCTATGGTTTCAGGATGTAGGGATTAGTTTAGTTATCGGCGCAGCGATTGTCATTAATTTGATTGCCGCTGCGGGCGCAGGCATTGCTATTCCATTGACTTTAAATCGTATGGGCATCGATCCAGCTTTGTCAGGTGCGGTGATTTTAACCACGGTGACCGATGTGGTCGGTTTTATGAGTTTTCTAGGCTTGGCTACGCAATATCTTTTGTAATAATTACAGCTTATATCAATCGGAAGCGAGTATTTTATGGCGCTAATGCTTCTAATTGTTTCCAGCGATTGACGATTTTGCAAAAGATTTCCGCTGTCTGTTTTGCATCGTAAAGCGCAGAGTGTGCTAGTTCATTATCCCAGTCCATGCCTGCCGCTTTGCCGATTTTTGCTAAAACCGTTTGTTTATACATTAAGCCCCCTAAAGTAGCGGTGTCAAAGGAACTGAAAGGGTGAAACGGACTACGTTTTATTTTTGTACGCTCAATTGCGGCATTCAGAAATGTAATATCAAAAGTTGGGTTATGTCCGACAAGAATAGCGCGCGTGCAGTCATTGCGTTTGACGGCATGCTTAATTGGCGTAAATAGTTTTCCTAACGCCTCTTTTTCTGTAACTGCCATACGAAAAGGATGGTAGGGATCTATGCCAGTAAATTTTAAGGCAGAAGGGTCTAAAACAGAGTTTTCAAAAGGAATAATATGTGCAGAATGGCTTTCGGTGATGATGAGCTCTGCATTGTTATCGTATTCAACAATGACGGCTGCGATTTCTAATAAAGGATTTTTTTTAGCATCAAACCCTGCTGTTTCTATATCAATAATAACGGGAAGGTATCCCCTGAATCGTTCGTTCATTGGTTGTTTAACAACGCTTTCCATAGTGCTAGAATATTAAATCGTCAGGAAAAATATGTTATGTTACGCGAACTTTCTACGCGAACAAACTTTTAACCCATTTTAAATGGGTAATTTAGCTAAATAAATGAGAAATATAATGAAAAAATATCGTTTAGTACTAGGCAGCATTGGGATCGTTTTTTTACAAGCATGTACTACGGTTCCGGTTACCGACCCTGTAGATCCTTGGGAGGGGATGAATCGTGATATTTTTGAGTTTAATGATGAGGTCGATAGGGTGCTTTTAAAGCCTGTTGCTAAAGGGTACCAGTGGGTAATGCCCGAGTTTTTAGATGTAGGTATCACTAACTTTTTTTCGAATTTAAAAGATATTGGTGTCACTGTTAATGATTTTTTACAAGCTAAACCTAAGCAAGGAGCAATGGATAGTGCTCGGTTTTTAGTTAATAGTACCGTTGGTATTGCAGGTTTTGTCGATGTCGCGACTATGCTTGATTTGCCTAAGCACGAAGAAGATTTTGCGCAAACACTTGCGGTATGGGGCGTGCCGAGAGGGCCTTATTTTGTTATACCATTTTTGGGGCCGAGCTCAGTAAGGGGTGTTGGTGGGTATGTGGGGGATTATGCTTTACATCCTCTGAGCTATGCTTTCTTTGCTGGTTCTGGCGTGTCCTGGGGGGCTGCGGGTTTGCGTACTATCGAAATGATTGATGTTAGGGCTGATTTTCTTGATGCTGAAGACGTTGCTTCAGAAGCGGCGGTTGATCGTTATCTATTTTTTCGCTCCGCTTATATGCAGCGTAGAGACTATTTAATCAATGATGGTGCAGCACAACCCTTAGAACTTGAAGATATGGGTGATGATGAGTTGCTATATAAAGAGCTAGAATAAACTCGTTGCCAAAATTCTGGCAGCAGGGGTTTTGTTGTTGATTGCCAAATAGTAAATATTCAGACACTCCTGTATTTATCCCCCTCATCCCAGCCTTCTCCTTTAGGGAGAAGGAGATAAGCAGAGAGCCTCTGAATATTTACGCCGAATAAGTAAAAGTAGCGATGGTGACTTTTTAGTGTAAAGAGCTTATTAAGGAATCAAGGTTCAATAATATTCTAAAACACTGCCAGCCCTTTAGGGAGCTGGCAGCGCTACAATGCTAAACTTTCGAGTTTTATTGACTATGTATGCCTAACCTTTTAATTTCCAATGTAGCATTTCCCCTGCTTTTAATGGCGTTAATTGCATGCCTTCTGCAATAGCGTAGTCATTCGGTACTTGCCAATCTATTTTTTCAAGGGTTATTTGCTTGGTATTACGCGGCAATTGATAAAAGTCAGCACCATAAAAACTGGCAAAACCTTCTAATTTATCTAGCGCATTGGCTTGTTCAAATGCTTGCGCATAAAGCTCTATAGCGCCATAAGCCGAATAGCATCCTGCGCAGCCGCAGCTAGTTTCTTTTAAATGCTTTAAATGTGGCGCGCTGTCGGTGCCTAAAAAGAATTTAGGGTTGCCACTAGTCGCGGCTGCAACTAAAGCAAGTCGATGAGATTCACGTTTTAATATAGGTAGGCAGTAGTAGTGGGGTTTTATACCGCCCACTAACATGGCATTGCGGTTGTAGAGTAGATGCTGTGGGGTAATCGTTGCCCCTATATTGGCCGGCGTTTCCTGTACAAACTGCACGGCTTCGCGCGTGGTGACATGCTCTAGTACGATGCGCAGTGCTGGGAAATTCTGGTGTATGAAGCGCAATTTTTGGTCGATAAATAGGCGTTCGCGGTCGAAAATATCAATCTCGGCATCAGTGACTTCGCCATGAATTAAAAGTGGCACATGGTGTTTTTCCATCGCCTCGAACACCGGAAACATTGCTTGCAAGTCCGTAACACCTTGGTCGGAGTTGGTGGTTGCACCGGCTGGGTACAATTTAAAAGCCTGCACGGCAGCTGATTCGGCGGCTTGTTTTACGTCCTCAATCGTGGTGCTATTGGTTAGGTAAAGTACCATTAGCGGGGTAAATGCGTATGCGCTAGATGTTGCTTGCTGAATCTCTTGTTGATAGCTGAGGGCTTGGGCTACATTGCTTACCGGCGGTTGCAGGTTAGGCATAATAATGGCGCGCGCAAACTGTTTAGCTGTGTGATTAATCACTGTTTTAAGCATGTCGCCAGTGCGCACATGTAAGTGCCAGTCATCAGGTTGAGTAAGGGTTATTTGTTGCATTGTCATTACCTTGATATAAGTGATTGTGAAATGAAAAGCGCTGTTCCTTGCTTGTATACTCGCTTGTTATTAAAATAGTCAGTTAATTTTCAGATAGCAACTTGAAAAAAGTCGAAAGCGTCGCCATATTTCTAGTTATTTTCCTCTTTCGGAGTAGCAAATGCCAATTTATGAATATCAGTGTCAGGCCTGCGGTGATGAGCATGAAGCCTTGCAAAAATTGAGCGCTGAGCCGCTTGTAATTTGTCCGGCTTGTCATCAGCCAGAATTAAAGAAAAAAATATCAGCAGCAGGCTTTCGTTTGAAAGGTTCGGGCTGGTATGAAACTGATTTTAAAAGCGGCAATAAGAAAAATGTCGTTGGTGCTGAGAAGTCTTCTCCAGCTGCAAGTAGTGCAGGGGATTAAGTTTCGAGTACAAAATCCAATATATGCGCTTTGATGAGTCATTATTTGAGCCATACTTTAACTTTTTAGATTAAACAGAGAAAAACTATGCGTACCCACAAGTGCGGAGAATTAAATAAAGAAAACTTAGGTGAAGCTGTTGAACTGTGCGGCTGGGTACATAGAAGACGTGATCACGGTGGTGTTATTTTTATTGATTTAAGGGATCGTGCTGGCTTAGTGCAAGTGGTCTTTAATCCAGAAGCTGCAGAAACTTTTGCCATTGCCGAAAGCGTGCGTAGTGAATATGTGTTGCGCGTAGAAGGGATTGTTAGAGATCGATTAGCAGGCACTGTTAACTCCAATATGGCAACCGGAGAGATTGAGATTTTAGTCAGTCATGTTGAAGTGCTGAATGAATCAGAAACGCCACCGTTCCCGATTGAAAGTGATATAGAAGTTAATGAGGAAATGCGTTTACGTTATCGTTATATTGACTTACGTAAAACGTCCATGCTGGAAAAAATGAAAGTACGTCGTGATGTGACGCGTCACTTACGTAATTTCTTGGATGGCCAAGATTTTTTTGAAATGGAAACCCCCATTTTGACCAAGGCAACGCCTGAAGGTGCGCGTGACTATATTGTGCCTAGCCGTACGCATCCGAATAACTTTTTTGCCCTGCCGCAATCGCCGCAGCTGTATAAACAGTTATTGATGATGGCTGGTATGGATCGTTATTATCAAGTGGTCCGTTGTTTCCGTGATGAAGATTTACGTGCCGATAGACAGCCTGAATTTACTCAGCTAGATATCGAGACTTCGTTTATGAACGAAGCTGAGATCATGGCCGTCATGGAAGAGATGATGCGTTCTTTATTTAAAGAGGTTATTGATGTTGATTTAGGGGATAAATTTCCGCGAATGACGCATGCAGAAGCGATGTCGCGTTTTGGCTCTGATAAGCCTGACTTACGTATTCCTTTAGAATTGGTTGATATTGCCGAGGAAATGAAAGAGGTTGACTTTAAGGTTTTTTCAGGCCCTGCTAATGACCCTAAAGGGCGTGTGGCAGCATTAAGAGTTCCTAATGGCGCAACGATAAGTCGTAAAGACATCGATGCTTACACCAAATACGTTAGCATCTACGGTGCGCGTGGTTTAGCTTATATTAAAGTCAATGACCGTGATGGTGGTATTGAAGGCTTGCAATCTCCGATTGTTAAATTTGCACCTGCGGAAGTTTGGGAAGCTGTTTTAGAAAAAACTGGCGCACAAACTGGCGATTTAATTTTCTTTGGTGCGGATAAAACCCATATCGTTAATGAGGCCTTGGGTGCATTGCGTGTCAAAGTGGGTTTAGATTTAGATTTATTAGAAGGTCAATGGAAGCCTTTATGGGTTGTTGATTTCCCTATGTTTGAGTGGGATGAAAAAGCATCGCGTTGGAATGCGATTCATCATCCATTTACTGCCCCAAGTTGCACTGAAGAAGAATTAAAAGCAGATCCAGGCGCCGCTTTATCGCGTGCTTATGATTTGGTTTTAAATGGTACTGAGGTCGGTGGTGGTTCGATTCGTATTAATAAAACAAGCATGCAAGCGACTGCTTTAGAAATTTTAGGCATAGGTGAGCAAGAAGCGAATGATAAATTTGGCTTCTTGTTAGAGGCTTTAAAGTACGGTTGTCCTCCGCATGGTGGTATGGCCTACGGGTTGGATCGTTTGGTCATGTTAATGACAGGCTCAAGCTCAATTCGTGAAGTGATTGCCTTCCCTAAAACGCAATCCGCGGCTTGCCCATTGGTTAGTGCGCCTGCGCCAGTGAGTGAAGAGCAGTTAAAAGAATTGAATATTATAATGCGTAAAATTGCGGCTAAAGAAGAAGCTTAATCTTGATTTAGGCGGGGTTAGATTAGCAAGCAAAACTCGATAACGTAGCTCAGCATTTTTAAGTAACTTGTGCTTAGCTGTTATTGTAAGAGCGCTTCCAAATAGCTAGAAGCTACTCCTAAAGAACCTAAGAAGTAATTTTCAGCTCTTAGTTATAACTCAATGTTGACCTCGGGTTAGTATTTTCTTGTTAGGCAAGAAAATACTAACTCAAGCGACACACACTGTTTATTTTTTAAGTTAATAAATCAAAATCATGACAGCATTTCCTATTCAAAATTACGCATTACTTTCTGATGAAGAATGCGCCATAAAAATTCAAGCAGCCAAAGAAAAATTGGGCAAACGGTGTATTGTTTTAGGTCATCATTATCAGCGTGACGAAGTTTTTCAGCATGCCGATATTTCCGGTGATTCATTAAAATTATCCAAAGAAGCGGCAGAATCGGATGCTGAATACATTGTTTTTTGCGGCGTGCATTTTATGGCGGAAGTGGCGGATATTTTGTCCCGTCCGGAACAAATTGCAATCTTGCCAGATTTAGCGGCGGGTTGTTCGATGGCGGATATGGCAAATAAGGTCAATGTGCAGCGCTGTTGGGATGAATTGGCGACCGTGATTGATGTTGAAAATAAAGTCACGCCAGTGACTTATATTAATTCAGCCGCTGATTTGAAAGCCTTTTGTGGACAGCACGAGGGGATTGTTTGTACCTCGTCCAATGCGCAAAAGATTCTGGAATGGAGTTTTTTAAAGCGTGAAAAAATTCTATTTTTTCCGGATCAACATTTAGGGCGTAATACTGCGTTTAAAATGGGGATTCCTTTAGAGGAAATGGTCGTTTGGAATTTTAATAAGCCGATGGGTGGGTTAACGGCTGAGCAAATTCGCAATGCGAAAATGATTCTTTGGGGTGGTTATTGTTCGGTGCATCAGTTTTTTCAGCCGGAACAAATCGATGCCTTTTTAGAGCGTTATCCAGAAACTAAAGTGATTGCTCATCCTGAAGCGTGTTTTGAAGTGTGCCAAAAAGCTGACTTTATGGGGTCAACTGAATATATTTTAAAAACCGTGCGTGAAGCTGAGCCTAATACGCGTTGGTTAGTAGCGACAGAATTAAACTTGGTTAACCGTTTACATGAAGAATGTCAGGCCCAAGGTAAGAATGTGCATTTTATGTCACCTGCTTTAAGTATGTGTTCGACTATGTTTCGTACCGACCCGCAGCATTTAGCCTGGATTTTGGAAAATTTAGCGGCAGGTCATGTGGTTAATCAAATCAGCGTAGCGCCAGAAGAGGCGAAGTTTGCCAAAATTGCATTGGATAATATGTTGGCTTTATAGGTTGGTCATTATTATTTTACTGCTCGGATAGCTTGCGTAGTGATTCCGCTGTAGGTTTGGAAAAGCCTCATGCTCGAATAGTTTATCGAGCATGAGGCTTTTTTTTTGGGTTTTTTATTGTCTTGATAGCTTTTCTAGGGCGGTAAATTTTGGCCGCAGCTTGCTGACAATAAGTGCATTTTTTGTCGTTTGTCATTTTTGTGTTCATAACTAACTGATTATAAATGGTTAGTGTATTTGGCATGAACTGTGCTTTATTTTCTGTGAGTAATGAACCCAGAGGATAAGATCATGGCGATTAGTTTTGAAAATGCATTAGGTGTACATCCACAAGCTTTAGCGTTGCGTGAGCGACGTAGTGAGGTATTGGCTGCTAACTTAGCTAATGCAGATACGCCCAACTATAAGGCGCGTGATCTCGATTTTCAAAGTATTTTAAAAAATCAAATGCCTAATAATGACCGTTCTTTAGAAAGAACCCATGCCCTGCATTTACAGCCAAGTCATATGCAATTAAGTGCGCAAATGTTATATCGCAATCCGCAGCAAGCGTCTTTAGATGGTAATACTGTTGAAGATCATATTGAACAAAGTAAATATGCGGAAAACTCTGTTCAATACCAAGCCAGCTTAACGTTCCTGAACGGTAAATTTTCAGGGCTGATGAGCGCGATTAGAGGAGAATAATGATGTCTGCATTAAGTGTATTTGATATTGCTGGTAGCGGCATGAATGCTCAGTCACTTAGACTGAATTTAGTCGCCAGTAATATTTCTAACGCCAATAGCGTTAGTAGTAGTTTGAATGAAGTTTATAAATCAAGGCAGCCAGTTTTTGCGGCACAATTAAGTAATGTGATGGATAAAAATAGCGCCGCTGCGGGGGTCGATATTAAAGGCGTGGTTGAAAGTCAGGCACCCGCCATAATGGAGTATGCACCTAATCATCCGATGGCCGATGATGCAGGATATATTTTTAAACCGAATGTGAATACTGTAGAAGAGATGGCAAATATGATGTCCGCATCAAGGTCTTATCAAAATAATGTGGAGGTCTTTAATACCTCTAAGCAATTAATTTTACAGACGTTGAGAATGGGTCAATAGGAGATACATCATGGCATTTAGTATTGATACAGCAAAGCAATTAGGTTTGTCCGTTGCCGAAGCAGTAAAACCGAAAAAACAAGCGTTAGGGCAGGAGCAGTTTTTAAAGTTAATGACCACGCAAATGACGCATCAAGATCCCACTAAGCCGATGGAAAATGGTGATTTCCTTGCGCAAATGGCCCAATTTAGTACTGTTGAAGGGATTGGTTCTTTGAATAATTCATTTAACGCATTTGCTGGGTCGATGACATCGAGTCAGTCTATTGAAGCTTCAGGATTGGTAGGTAAAAGGGTGTCAGTGCCTAGCAATCAAGGTGTTTTAGGTTTTGATAGTCCTTTAGCGGGAAATATCAAGCTTAATAGTGCAACGAATCAAGCAACAGTCAGCATTAAAGATCAAACGGGTGCTGTGGTTAAAACTTTAAATTTAGGCAGCCAAAGTGAAGGAATGAAAAAATTTGAATGGGATGGACTTTTAGAAGATGGCAGTTATGCCACTCCCGGTATTTATAAGATAGAGGCTCAGGCCACTATTGACGGGCAGAATACTGCATTAGAAACATTCATGGGCGCAAAAGTCGAGAGTGTCGATTTAGGTGATCCACAAAAAGGTGTGGTGTTAAATCTGGGGCAGCTCGGAGCTGTTGAATTTAGTAAAGTTAAGCAAGTATTTTAAAGGGGAACGATCATGGGTTTTTCAACAGCATTAAGTGGCTTAAATGCCGCATCAAAAGATTTACAAGTTACCGGCAATAATATTGCTAATGCTAATACTACAGGCTTTAAAGAGTCGCGCGCTGAATTTGCTGATGTCTATGCCAGTAGCTTAGGAGGCGTGAGTAAAACTCAGGCTGGTGCTGGCGTAAGGGTGACTGAAGTTGCCCAGCAGTTTAATCAGGGTAATATAGAATTTACTTCCAATACCTTGGATTTATCGCTGAACGGGAATGGATTTTTTACCTTAGGCGCCGATTCTAAAGCAAGTACACCTACCGCTTACACTAGGAATGGTGCCTTTCAATTAGATAAAGAAGGTTTTGTCGTTACCGATCAAGGGCAACATTTGATGGGCTATGCGCCCAATGGTGATCTGTTATCTGATGGTTTTAGTCAGGGGGTATTTGAGCCACTTAAAATTGATACCGCCCAAGGCCTACCTACAGCGACCACTAAAGCAGTCACCACGTTAAATTTAGATTCACGTGAAACTGCACCTCTGGTTACGCCATTAGATATCACGGATCCCAATAGTTATAATTCAATGACTTCCCTCACGCTCTTTGACTCGCAAGGAAATACCCATATTGCAACAACCTATCTAATAAAGACGGGTGGTAATCAATGGGACTCGTATTTGTTTCTTGATGGTAAAGGGATTACGCCAGCCCCAGTACCCGCGCCCAATACATTGGTTGGAGCGGCGACTGTAGTGGCCACCGGTAACCCAGACCCAACTCCGATAGAGTTTGATTCATCGGGTAAGATCCTTTTTTATGATGTAGCCGGTAAGACTTCGAAAGAAATAGGAACGATAGATCTTTCTCAAATTGATCCGAACTTAATTGTTGATGACTTGAATTTTACCATGGACTATTTTGGTTCTACTCAGTTTAGTTCGCTATTTAGTATTAATGATTTACAACAAGATGGTTTGCCTGCTGGTAACTTGACGGGGATTAGTATTAATGACAATGGCGCTGTTTTAGCTAATTATAGTAATGGTGCTAGTAAGTCAATTGGTCAAGTAGCCGTAGCTCGATTTGCGAATAATCAAGGCTTGGCGAAAATGGGCAACACTAACTGGATGGAAAGTGCCAGCTCAGGAGCGGCCATTTATGGGGTTGCTGGAACCAATAATTTTGGTTCAATTTCATCGGCCTCATTGGAAAGTTCAAACGTGGATTTATCAGCGCAGTTAGTGCACTTAATCATTGCCCAGCAAACTTATCAAGCTAACGCACAAACTATCACTACAGAAAAAACCATTATGCAGACTATATTGAATGCATAGTTTTAATCGCTAAATGTAGGAGGGAGCTATCATGGATCGCAGTTTATTTGTCGCAATGAGTGGAGCTAAGCAGACTATGCTAGCTCAAACCTCGAATGCCAATAATTTGGCGAATACACAAACAACGGGTTTTAAGTCTGACTTTGAACAATTTCGTAGTATGCCGGTTTTTGGTCCGGGTCAGCCAACGCGTGTTTATGCCATGGCTGAAAGACCGGGCACTGATTTAACGCCTGGCGCTTTACAAACGACGGGGCGCGACTTAGATGTGGCGATTAATGGCGATGGCTGGCTTGCAGTGGAAGATAAGGAGGGTAATGAGGCTTATACGCGTGCCGGAGAATTGCGGGTAACGCCTGAAGGTTTTTTGCAGACAGGGACGGGCGATGCAGTGATGGGAGATAGGGGCGCTATTGTTATTCCTCAAGCAGATAAAATTGAGATAGCAACGGACGGCACCATTAGTATTATCCCTACAGGCTCAGATAAAACAACACTATTGGTCGTTGATAGAATTAAGCTGGTTCAGCCGGGGTTCAAAGATCTAGAAAAGCTTAATGATGGCTTGATGCATTTAAAGGAAGGTGTTGACGCGCCTGTCGCTGACGCTAATATTAGTTTAATTCAAGGCTCGTTGGAAGGCAGTAATGTCAGTGCCGTGGATGCGATGGTCGAAATGATTGAGTTAGCAAGAAATTATGAGTTGCAAGTTAAAGTAATGAAAACTGCTGATGAGAATAGTGGTGCGGCAACAAAATTGATGCAAATGAGTTAGGTTTAAAAGTAAACACGCTGCAACTTTCTTGTTGCAGTGATCTGTAGATTCATATTCCCTTTAAATAGACGGGTGCAAGCTATAGCAAGCATCCAAGCGCTAGCA
>JACUUF010000050.1 GCA_014859465.1 Methyloprofundus sp. | reverse complement strand
AGTCGAATTTGGACTCAATATTTACACATGATTACAGATTTAACCCACTACCGCTGGGTTTATTTATTGCAAACCACCTTGCGTTACTTTCACATCTTACTAAAGACCAAGCTAAACTCATGACCCAAAAAATATCGCTCACCAACAAAATTCTCATTGCCATGGGTGCTGGCCTGTTACTAGGTAGCTTAATTAATCACTACGCAATAGATCAAGCAATTATTCAAGACTATTTTGTTAATGGGCTGTTTTACGTTATTGGCTCAGCTTTTATTAACGCGTTAAAAATGCTAGTTGTCCCGCTGGTCACTTTCTCATTGATTTGTGGCGTTTGCGGCATAGGTGATATTAAGGTACTGGGCCGCGTAGGACTAAAGTCTTTTCTTTTATATCTACTAACCACAGGACTGGCTATTACTCTGGCTTTAGTCATTGCCATTACTTTAGCTCCGGGTAAAGATTTTATTCAGCAACCAGCATCCAATAACTTTATCGCAGCACCCTCTCCCCTTTTAACCGATATTTTCATTAACTTAATCCCCAGCAACCCAATAGCAGCCTTTGCTCAAGGCAATATGCTGCAAATTATCTTTTTTGTTATTCTGTTTTCTATTGCCCTGTTAATGACCGGTGAAATAGGCCGTCAACTTGCTGACACAGCGGAAAAACTAAATGAGGTGATGATGAAAGTGGTTACTTTAGTGATGGATTTTGCTCCGATCGGGGTATTCTGCCTAATGGCAAAAACCTTTGCAGAGCAAGGACTCGCGCTTATTGTGCCGATGATAGGCTATTTTTCGGTGGTCATTCTCTGCTTATTATTACATGCGCTGGGTACCTTCTCTGTGTTGCTAGCCTTTTTTGCTAAACTCAATCCGCGCATTTTTTTCACAAAAATGCGCCCTGCTCATATCTTTGCTTTTAGTACCGCCAGCTCCAACGCAACCATTCCCGTCACTTTATACGCACTAGAAAAACGCATTGGCGTCAATAATACGACTGCCGCCTTTACCGTCCCCCTAGGAGCAACGATTAACATGGATGGCACAGCCATTATGCAAGGTGTCGCTACCGTATTTATTGCTAATGTCTATCACATTGATCTCGGCATAGGCCAATACCTAACTATTATTGGTATGTCCATTTTAGCATCTATAGGGACTGCGGGGGTTCCTGGCGTTGGCCTGATTATGCTGGCTATGGTTTTCAATCAAGTGGGCTTGCCCGTTGAAGGCATTGGCTTGATCTTAGGCGTAGATCGCTTATTAGATATGCTGCGCACCGTGGTTAATATTACCGGTGATGCAATGGTAACCTGCATAATCGCGCGCGGTGAAAATACTATTGATGATATTGTTTTTAATGACCCAGAAGCAGGATCACTGCTTGATATTCATTTACCACACAAAGCGCCAGAATAACGGCACAAAATTGCCACAACCCAAAATAGGTTCAATCGAGCTCATATTATTTCCCTCTAAAAAACACTTAACAACTTGATTTAATTAAAATTTATTAGATTGGCACATTAATCGCTTCATGCTTAGTAACATAAAGACTCAAGGCATGAGGAAAGATGATGACACCAAAAATAGATCGTTTAGCCATTGTTAGTAACAATACGCTTGAAGCAACAAAAGCTGCTAACCTCAACCACTACGACATTAGCAGTGCGTTACAAACAACACTAGAGTTTCATGAATTAGTGCATATTTTTAGCACTAAAATTCAAGACCTAGTTCCACACAATGGTTTTATTTATACCAATACTGAATTTGGCCTCAACATCCAAAAAGGCATTCAAACTAAAAACACATGCAGCTATGCGTTAAAAGTTGAAGATCAAGACTTAGGCGAACTAAAGCTACTGCGCCATACTCGCTTTAGTAAGCATGAAATTGATTTATTAGAGACCTTACTTTGCTGCTTAATTTATCCATTGAGAAATGCGACTTTATTTAATGGCGCATTAAAAATGGCCTTTACTGATGCATTAACTCAAACTAACAATAGAACAGCCTTTAATGACTCGCTAATTCGAGAAATCACTTTAGCTGAACGTCATGCTAATCACCTCTCCCTTATTTTTGTTGATCTTGATCATTTTAAAGCCATTAACGATACTTATGGACATGATTGCGGTGACCAAGCATTAAAATCAGCAGCCCAGTGCATTAAAGATAGTATCCGTGGTTGCGACATTGCCTACCGTTACGGCGGCGAAGAGTTTGTCGTCTTACTTAGCGATACAGATTTAGAGGGAGCTAAACTACTTGCTGAAAGAATCCGCGAAAAAATTGCCAACCATACCCTAGCTTACGGCATGGAAGTGATCAAATTAACTGCCAGCTTAGGCGTTAGTAGCCTACGTGGCAATGATAACGCAGATAGCTTGGTAAAAAGAGCTGATGATGCCATGTATCAAGCCAAACAAAGCGGAAGAAATAAAGTACAAACTGCATAAAAGCAAACAAAATCCCACAAAAAAGCCGCTACTCTTTGCGCAATAGCGGCTTTTTTGTTAGCTATTTACACCTTAAGGGAACTACTCAAGCACTTGGAAGTGTATCGTGGCAAAGGCCTTTGAGCCGCGATTTCATAAAAGTCGCCTAAAAAGCCTCTTAATGACTTTTAACTATTTTTTGATTAATTTCTTGCGCCAAATTAAACTGCTTTTGCGCTGTCATTAAATCCGGAAGCTGCCAATCAATAGGCGTTTTTCCGACACTCTGCAAATATTCATTACTTCGAGAAAATGGCTTTTTGCCAAAAAATCCACGATATGCGGATAAAGGACTTGGGTGCGGAGCTTGTAATACTAAATGCTTTGAGCTATTAATAAAAGCGCCTTTTTTCTGCGCATAGCCACCCCATAAAATAAATACCACATGCTCTAGTTGGGCATTGATTAGCTCAATAATTGTATCGGTAAATCGCTCCCATCCCTGTCCTTGATGCGCAGCAGCCTGATTTCTTTCGACACTGAGGACGCTGTTTAGTAGCAATACACCCTGCATCGCCCAATTAACTAGGCAGCCATGGTCTGCTCGTTCAATAGCAAGATCACTACTCAACTCTTTATATATATTAACCAAAGAAGGCGGCAACGCAATACCTGGCGGTACAGAAAAACAAAGCCCGTGCGCTTGACCTGCGCCATGATAGGGATCCTGGCCAAGAATAACAACTTTAACCTGATCAAAAAGAGTTAAATTCAAGGCAGAAAAAAATTGCTTTGCTTGCGGATAAATTATTTTACCAAGCTGTTTTTCATGCTGCAAAAAACAGCGCAAATCCTGCATATATTGTAAATCAAATTCATCCTGCAATAATGCTTGCCATGAAGCGTCCATTTTTATTCGTTTACTGGAATCTATCCCCATAAAAACTGAACCTTAGCTTAAATATTCTGAAGCGAACAGTAACGCCATTTTTTGCAAACCCATAAAAAAACCACTTAATCAAATAACTGATTGAGTGGTTTAGTCGCTTGATATGAAATTAAAGCTTAATTAAATCTTTTTTTTGCTTAAATCTTGCTTTTCATCAACCACAGGAACTTCGTCATCCTGACTCGCTTCCTGTTCAGAATCCGCTTCAACCTCAAGCTCTTCGGGCTCGTCTTCAGGTGGCGCTATTTTCTCTCCTTGCAAAAGCCGTTCAATTTGATGCTTATCAATAGTCTCCCAGTCCATCAAAGCTTGCGCCATATTATGCATCACTTCGATATTATCTTTAAGAATATCTTCCGCACGTTGGTAATTCTTATCAATCAAACTACGTACCTCTTCATCAATCATCTGCGCCATTTGCTCTGACATAGGTTTCGCTTGCGAACCCATATAGCCACTTTGATTATCGCCATAATCCATAGGCCCTAGCTTGTCAGACAAACCCCATTTAGTGACCATATTACGCGCTAGTTGTGTAGCACGTTCAATATCATTGGATGCACCGGTGGTTACTTTATTTTTACCGTAAATTAATGCTTCAGCAATACGTCCGCCAAACAGCCCAGATATTTGGCTTTCTAATTTATCTTTGCTGGCACTGTAAGTATCGCGTTCAGGTAAAAACATGGTAACCCCTAAAGCGCCGCCACGCGGCATAATACTCACTTTATACACAGGATCATGCTCAGGCACATGACGACCAACAATAGCATGCCCCGCCTCATGATAAGCCGTCATCAATAAATCTTCTTTACGCATCACCATTGAGCGTTTTTCAGCCCCCATTAGCAACTTATCACGTGCGCGATCTAAATCATCCATGGTAACTACGCGCTTATTATTTCTTGCTGCTAATAATGCGCCTTCGTTCACTAAATTAGCTAATTCAGCACCAGAAAAACCAGGTGTACCGCGCGCTAAGTCTTTAACGCTCACATCGGCTGCTTGGGGAACTTTTTGGATATGCACATTCAGAATCTGCTCGCGCCCTTTGATATCAGGTAAACCAACATGCACTTCTCGATCAAAACGACCCGGCCTTAATAACGCTTTATCTAATACATCAGAACGGTTTGTTGCGGCGATAACAATAATACCTTCATTACCACTAAAGCCATCCATTTCAACTAATAATTGGTTTAAAGTTTGCTCACGCTCATCATTACCACCACCGCCAGTACCCGCACCACCACGCTGGCGACCTACCGCATCAATTTCATCGATAAAAATAATACAAGGCGCACGTTTTTTAGCTTGTTCAAACATATCACGTACACGCGACGCCCCAACCCCAACAAACATCTCGACAAAGTCAGAACCTGAAATAGAGAAAAAGGGTACATTAGCTTCGCCAGCAATCGCACGCGCTAATAAAGTTTTACCCGTTCCTGGCGGACCAACCAATAACACTCCATGAGGAATTTTACCGCCGACAAATTCGTATTTAGAAGGATCTTTCAGAAAATCAACAATTTCCATTACATCTTCTTTTGCCTCTTCTACGCCAGCAACATCAGCAAAACCAACTTTAATTTGATTTTCTTCAAGTAGCTTAGCGCGACTTTTTCCCATACCCATTTGACCGCCACCACCAGCTCCACCTTGTTGTTTGCGGAAAAAATAAACCCAAACGGCAATGAGTAACAACATGGGTGCCCAAGAAATAAAAATTTGCGTCAACATTGACTGCTTTTCTGGCGTTGCAACTTTAATTTTGACACCATATTGAATCAGGTCATCAATCAAATGTGCATCATCTGGATTATAAGTAACAAATGGCTCACCATTAATCAACTTACCTTTGACCTTATCACCCTCAATAGTGACCTCAGACACCGCCCCATTGCGAATGTCATTAATAAAATCGGAATACAGAATTGTATAATTCTGCTCATAGGTCGGTTGCATTCGCCCCATAATGCTAAAAAATACGCTACCAATTATTACAAACATAGCAATTCTTACTAGAATCTTCATCATATAATTTCTCTATTATTATCAAAATCCAGAACTTAAATTCCCGATCTTTATTATTTTTATTATTCTTTGTTTCTCTGTATCCTATGAGCTTTGTATAATACTACAAATCAATTTATACAACCAAAGGAACTAAGCTATGCCAATCTCATCAGATCTTGTTGAAGAAATTACTATTTTAACACGTTACAATCAAGCAACAACGCAAGAAGGCCTTAAAGTACACCACACAGCACAACCAGAAACCATTGCGGCAGTTAAGCGTTTATTCGATAAAGGCTTAATTTCCCGAGATGATGGCGGCTACTTAACTGACTTAGGTATTGAAACGGCCGAACATATACAAAGAGCTTTGACTATATTAACATCCAAATAAGCTTCTTTTTCTATCAAATAAAGTAGGGTTAATAGACTTTAAGCACCAACCTCACCTTACTCGCTATATAACTCCAGCTCAAACAAACAACTATAAACCCTTATAGTTGTTTGCTATATGTCAACGAGATCCTTCTGCTAAGTTCGACACTTATCAAAACAATGATTATCTCAGCAGAATTAGCTACTCTTAAACGCCCAATACACCTTTTGTGAACTTTTATTTTTGGACTAAAGTTTATTCCACCCTACAAATCAGAATCTACATTAGCATACAATAAAATAGATACGTATCATTTATTGCTATTCAAAACACACGGCATAGACTATTATTTAATCGCTTGCTCTCACTCTAACAGGATATGAAAATGAGAAAATACCTCTTATCATTCATCATCATAGCTTTTATAACAGGCTGCTCACCACTTAACCTAGATACTGATTACGACAAAAACATTAATTTTTCTAATTTTAAGACTTACCGCTGGCATAATAACAATGAATACAACACAGCAAGCCAGCAATATTTGAAAGTTAACAACCTAATGGATCAGCGTATTCGCGCGACTATCGATCAGCAATTACAAACACAAGGCTTCAATACGCTAGAAAACACTGAAAAAGTCGATTTTTTAGTGAATTACAGTGTGGTCATAGAAGATAAAACCGACATACAGAGCTATAACAATTATAATGGTTACTATCCTGGTTTTCGCTACGGTGCTGGCTTTGGCTCTTATGGACATAGTATCGGCATAGGGTATAGCTCAGGATCTAATGTGCAAATAAGCCATTACCAACAAGGCACGCTCATCGTTGACATTATTAATCCGCAAACAGATCAACTTATGTGGCGTGGAGCGGCTGATGGGCGCCTACCTAAAAACGCTGATAGAGCAGAAAAAGATAAGCTTATTCAACAATATGTGACAAAAATATTATCTGATTTCCCGCCTAAAAAATAACAGAATTTTAAAGTGCCGCAGCCCACGGTACTTTAAATTTTTACTCTACAAGGAGACCGGCTTCGACCCAGTCAGGGAAACCACCTCGATAATAAAAAACTTGCGTCCAGCCCCAAGCAACTGCTTTTTCACTGGCGACTGCACTACGCAGGCACATATCACCATTACAATAAAACACCACTGGCTGATGCTTTTTTGCAACTGCAGCGAGAGATTCTTCAGTTAAATCTAGTTCCAAATCCAAATGTACCGCCCATTGAATATGACTAGTCTGGTAATCCGTAATTCTACGCACATCTATAAAGGTGACACCCTGATTCATCAAGGCTTTTGCTCGTTTAGTACTAATCGTCACCGCGCCATCGACCCGCTCTGGTGCTGGAGATTTTGCCAAAGCACTTTCAGTAACAAATAAAAAACTAAACAATATTATTAAATAACGAATTTTCATAGTAAGCGCCTCACGAATAATGGATATTTACTTTTAACATACTTGACAGTATTTTTGTTAAAAACATTAAATAGCTTTAGGATTTTTCTCTGTACACGACAAAAATTAACTGGTGGATTCAACTCCGAAGTGCAATCAAAAACAAGCATCATCACGCTGCCGATTGCGAAAAGACATATCAGCTACTTATATACCAAAAGAGAACTAGCACAGATTTTATTTTCAAGCTTGCCACGCTTTCTCCAAACGCTTAGCCGATACAGGATAAGGCGTTCTTAACTGCTGAGCAAAGAGCGACACCCTCAATTCCTCAATCATCCACCGGAACGCTTCGCTATCAGGATTAACGATTTCATTTTTCTGCCGCTTGCCAATACTTTGCCAAAACCATTGCTGAAATTTCGCTATTTCTTGCATTTTTTGCTGATCTTTATCAGATTGTTGCAGCATCGTTTGCAAACGCACTTCGAGAGCCTTTAAATAACGCGGATAATGCTGTATATGCTCATAAGCACTCAGGGTTAAAAAACCTTGATAAAACAAGCGAGCTAATTGCATTTGCACATCTTGTACCGACTTATTTAGCTGCGGCATACGATCTACTTGTAACTTTAGCTTGGCATAATGCACCAAGGCATTCACGACGCTGTCACCAATTTTGGTCGATAGGCTAATTAATTCTGGCTTATTATCTTTTAAGCACTGCTCAAATTGCTGTTCGCTACGAATCGTATGACCACTGACAAACACCGACCTAATAATCAAGCCAAGCATATCTTCTTTATAGTTGCGACTCAAAATATCCTTAATTAAATCAGGATGCTTCATAAGCCGATTGTAAGCCAACTCAGATTCAGGTGAAAACGGCAGGTTTTTTAAAATATATTTAGCTTCTTTTTTTAGCTGCAGCTGGAACAAACGTGATAAGCCTGCTTCATGCTGTACAGCGGCCTTTTCTGGTGTATCCAAAATACGCACACCAACCGTCTCGCCTTCATCAATAATCGCCGGATAACCCACAAAATCTTGCCCATCCTGTTCAAATTGATAAACCTCAGGTAAATCATCGAACGCCCATTTAATACAGCCGGTGTAATTAAGCTCATCTTCAGCCAATTGATTAAAGCTATCACCCGCTTTTTCGGTATATTTTTGCTGTAAGCTTTTCAAATCACGGCTATTATCTAAATGCTTACCTTGCTCATCGACCACTCTAAAATTCATCCGTAAATGATCAGTTAGAACCTCTTTATTCCATGCCGTTAAAGGAATCGCTTCGCCAGTCAGTTTACGCAAACGCATAGCAATCCATTCATATAAAGAGCCAGTGCCATCAGGCTCAACTTCAAGGCAACGCTCAACCATATGTGGTACGGGGACAAAATGTTTGCGCAATTGTTTAGGTAAGCCTTTAATCAAAGCAATCATTTTTTCGCTAAGTAAGCCTGGAACCAGCCATTCAAAAGGTTGCTCGGTCAATTGGTTAATCTGATGTACTGGAATAATCACCGTTACCCCATCTTCTTCATGACCCGGTTCAAAGCGATACTGCAAAGGCAAAGTTAATCGGCCCACCTTTTTCTCGTCCGGATATTCCCAAGAACTAATATGCCCGTCGTCTTGACGCGTTAAATCTTCCTTTTTTAAAAATAATAAGGTCGGCTGTTCGCGCTCTGCTTTTTTACGCCATTGATCAAAAGTAATACCATTGACCACCTCTTCAGGTAATTTTTGGTCATAAAAATCATATAACCATTCTTCATCTTCGATTAAATCAACGCGCCGACCTTTATGCTGAATATAACCCACTTCTTCTAATAAAGTTTCATTAGCTTTAAAAAAGGGGGCACGCGTATGGTAATCATGCTCAACCAATGCGTTACGAATAAAAAACTGACGCGCCGCTTTCGGATCAACATGCTCATAAGGAATCTTGCGTTGACTTTGCAAGGTTAAACCAAATAATAGCGTGCGCTCATAAATCGCACTACGCGCTGATTTTTTCTCCCAGTGCGGATCAAAATGATTTTTCTTAATCAAATGCTCGGCGCAGCGCTCAATCCATTCTGGTTCAATTTTAGCGACGCAGCGCCCATAAACCTTACTGGTTTCGACCTGTTCAGCTGCTATAATCCATTTAGGGCGTAATTTATGCTGCCCCGAGCCAGGGAAAATATGGAATTTTAGATTACGCGCGCCCAAATATTCATATTGCTCATGTTTAAAGCCTATATTGGATAATAAGCCAGGCAATAAAGCTTGGTGTATGGCCTCGTAAGAGGCTTCAGTACTGTTGATTTTGAATTTTAATTCCCCTTTAATCACCTGCAAGATTTGCGCATGCACATCCTGCCACTCTTTTAGGCGAATATAGGATAAGAAATTCTGCTTACACCATTTACGTAATTGATTATTGGATAAATGTTTTTGACGCTCTTCAACGGTCGTCCAAATTTTAAGATAACTCATAAAATCAGAATCGACACCGACAAATTCTGCATGTTTAGCATCAGCTTGTTGCATTTTATCCGCTGGTTTTTCGCGCGGGTCTTGAATACTTAGCCCTGAAACAATAATAGCAATTTCATTTAAACACGACATTTCATCCGCGGCGATTAACATCCGTGCTAATTTTGGATCAACGGGCAACTTAGCTAATTGCTGACCAATAGGTGTTAATTTACCTGCTTTATCCAAGGCATTAACTTCTTGCAAAGTAGTTAAACCATCACGAATCATTTTATCTTCAGGCGGCTCAACGAAGGGAAAGTCACGTATATCACCCAATTTCAGCGAGGCCATTTGTAAAATAACGGAGGCTAAACTGGTACGTTTAATTTCTGGCTCAGTAAACTCAGGGCGACTTAAATAATCCTCTTTAGAATACAAGCGTATACAAATACCATCGGCAACCCGGCCGCAACGCCCTGCTCTTTGATTGGCACTGGCTTGGGAAACTTTTTCAATAGGTAAGCGCTGAATTTTACTGCGATGACTATAACGACTAATGCGCGCATGACCGACATCAATCACACTACGAATGCCCGGGACGGTTAAAGAGGTTTCCGCGACATTGGTTGCTAAAACGATGCGTCGCTTGCCGCCTTTAGATTTAAATACCCGTTCTTGTTCGCTAACACTGAGCTTAGAATACAGCGGCAGTACTTCAAAGCGGCCGTTATTATGCTTACGTATCGACTCATTGGTTTCCCGAATATCACGCTCGCCACTGAGGAAAATTAATATGTCGCCGCTAATATCGCGATATAACTCATCCACCGCATCTAAAATCGCTTGCTGCACGTCATTTGTTGTCTCATCTTCTTCCTCGTCTTGCTCAATGGGGCGGTAACGCATTTCCACCGGGAAAGTACGGCCTGAAACGTTAATAATCGGGGCATCAAAAAAATGTGTGGCAAAGCGTTCAGGATCAATCGTCGCTGAAGTAATAATAAGCTTTAAATCGGGACGGCGTGGCAATAACCAGCGCATATAACCCAAAAGAAAATCAATATTTAAGCTACGCTCATGCGCTTCATCAATAATAATAGTGTCGTATTGACTTAAATACGGATCATTTTGTGACTCCGCCAGTAAAATTCCGTCGGTCATTAATTTAATTAACGACGTTTCTCGCGTTTGATCATGAAAGCGGACTTTATAACCTACCGCCTGGCCTAGTGGCTGCTTTAATTCCTCGGCAATTCGGTCGGCAACGGTACGCGCGGCAATGCGTCGTGGTTGCGTATGACCAATCAAACCAGCTGCACCACGGCCAATAGATAAACAGATTTTGGGTAATTGTGTGGTCTTTCCCGAACCGGTTTCGCCACAGACAATCACCACCTGATTATTCTGGATTAATTTTGCTATTTCTTCTTTTTTGCCAGTGACAGGTAAATCTGGGTATTCCAATACGGGAAAGCTGGCTAAGCGTGCGTTACGCTTGGCTATCGACTGTTTTAGTTTGAGTTCCAGAGATAGCAACTTATCTTTAATCTCTTTGCCATTTCTTAATTCACTACGCAAACGATCTAATTGCCGCTTGATTGGCTGCCGGTCTTTATTAAGAGCTTTGGATAAGTTTTTAGCAATTTGTTGAATAAGTTCTTGGGTGGACATAATGGATTTGGATTGGTGCGGAGAGTAGAGAGTAAAGGATAAGTACGCAATAACTTAAATCAAAACACATGCATCACTGCCATAAGTTAACAAATCGCGATTTAAAAGTAATCTGTGGTAGGAAGGGACTTTTAATCGCGGCTATAAAATCACCGCGACACGCCCTCCTTCAAAACTCGCTTAACTTAATTGCCATGAAGTCCTGCTTGAGAACACTTATAGCAACAGCTCAGTTGCAACTTTAAGTAAGCAGAACTTATTCATCATGCGCTCCCAAACGCAGTTTGCGAGCGAGAAGATGAAAAATGAAATTTTATTAAAAACTACCGACCGCGACTTCTTGGTGGCCCTGGTTTTCTTTTCTGCTTTTCATGGCTGCGTCTATCAGGCGCACCTTTCGCCTTCCTAGCAAATGGGTCATTATTTTCTCTTGGTTTATTTTCCCTAGGTTTATTCTGCGGCACTCTTGGAGTAGCTGTGCTCTGAAATCGCTCCAACGGCAACTTAACAAAAGTTAATAAATCATCTAACTCTTTGGCATTTAATTCATAACACTGCCCAGCACCTAAACCGTCGGGTAAAAAGATAGGCCCATAGCGTACTCGCATTAATCGGCTTACCTGAAATTCTAAAGCCTCCCATAATCGTCGTACCAGACGATTACGCCCTTCAGTAACGGTTACGTGATACCAGCTGTTTGCCCCTTCTCCACCATTAAACTGAATATCTTCAAATTTGGCTATACCATCCTCTAGCTCAATGCCTTTCTTTAATTGAGCAATATTATCTGCAGTCACTTCACCTAAAATACGCACGGCATATTCACGATCAATTTCCGAAGAAGGATGCATTAAACGATTAGCCAACTCACCGTTATTGGTGACTAATAATAAACCTTGAGTATTAATATCTAAGCGCCCTACCGCAATCCAACGTCCCTTCAGAATTTTAGGTAGTTGACTAAAAATTACTTTACGGCCTTGAGGATCATTGCGCGTCACCACCTCACCTGTAGGTTTATGATAAATTAATACCCGAGTTGGTTGCACGCCAAAGACTTCCCACTTTAAATGCCGGCCATTTAATTGCAAGATATCACCCGTTTTAAGATGATCTCCTAGCTGAACTTTATTACCATTAATGAGTAAGCGCCCTTCGGTAATCCAACGCTCAACTTCACGACGCGAACCTACACCGCCACGCGCCAAAACTTTTTGAATTCGCTCTCCGGCAATATCTGCCGCTGGGGCTTTATTAGGCTTAGCTGATGCCGATGCGGAATTTTCTGGTGCAGCATTTTTAGCATGCTCCTCATCTGTTTGATAAGGTTTTATATTAATAACGGGGGCTTGTGTTTTCACGTGTTTTATCTTTTTTTGATTTGTTGCAAAATCAGCTATAGTAGCCGATGACTTAATTTGAACGGCGGACTTTATAGCCCGCTTTTTAGCAATGACAGACTAAAGTCTGCCCTAGCGTTTTTATTTGTCCCCTGTTAATGGGGTGTTACATTTACTTACCCGGAGAATTTCCCCAGAGTATTTTATGTAATTGTAATTGAAAGCGCACTGGCAATTGGTCGCGTAAAATCCATTCAGCCAATTCTGTTGGATCCTGCTCGCCCATGCTCGGAGAAAATAAAACCTCGCATTGCTTATCCAATTGGTATTCAAGCAACTTATCTTTAGACCAAGCATAATCTTCGGCATTACAAATAACGAACTTTAACTGATCTTTAGCCTCAAGATAAGGCAAGTTAGTGTATAGATTGCGAGACTCTTCAGCAGAAGCAGGCGTTTTCAAGTCCATAACTTTAATAATACGCGCATCGACTTGAGATACATCAAGCGCGCCACTAGTCTCTAAAGATACAATATAATCTTTATCAGCTAATTGCTTAAGTAACGCTAAACAGGCTGGCTGAGCCAAAGGTTCGCCGCCTGTCACAGTAATATATCGCGTTTTATATTGTTCAACTTGCATGATAATATCGGCGATACTTGTCATTGCACCACCAGAAAACGCATAACTGGTATCACAATATTGACAACGTAAAGGGCAGCCAGTCAGACGAATAAAAACAGTAGGCATACCCACTGATTTAGATTCTCCTTGTAGTGAATAAAAAATTTCACTAATGCGTAAATCATTATGTCTCACTAAGCCTACTGCCCCATACTCTGTAATTTTTTCTCTGCCATATGCGCGGAAGTGCTATTAGCATAATGCGTGATAATTTGCGCATACAGTTGTTTAGCTTTAGCTGTATTATTTTCTGCTAAATAAATATCCGCTAATTTAAGCATGGATAATGATGCTTTATCACTCTCTGGAAACTGAGTAAATACGGTCTCAAAATTTTTCTTGGCTGCGGCATTATCTTTAACAACGCTATACACAGAAGCTAACCAAAAAGTCGCATTATCACTGTATTCACCTGACGGATAGTCCTGTAAAAAGTCATTCAATAATTTTATCGCTTGCTGATAGTGACTATTTTTTACACTCGCAAACGCCTTATCAAAATCTGCTTTTTCAGTCTCTTTTGATTTTACTACTGGTTTTGGCTTAGCCGCCTCAGCCGCAGCATTTCTTTGTGCAGCAGGGATAGCTAAGTTTTCTTGACTAGAAATAACAGCATTAGTATTTACAGTCGCTGCAATGCCACGCTCTGTTTCTACTCGTTGCAAGCGCGCATCAATATCAGCATAAATATTTTGCTGGCGTTGCTTTAAAGTAGTCATTTCATAATTTTGTTGCTCAACCAAGCCTCGTAACTGCTGTAACTCAGTTTGCAAGCTCTCGACACGAGCCAACATTTCCAGCATAGGTTGATTAGATGTTGCCCGGCTAGAGTAAGAAGCACCACTGGCATAAGTTGAATTATTAATAATGGGCGGCAAAGGTCTAGTTTCAGCGTGTACGCTATTTACTATGGACAAGACCAAAATTAAAGGTAAGTTTTTCATTATTTATACACAACCTCTACTCGACGATTAAGCGCAAAAGATTCGTCAGTATGCTCTGGAGCGACAGGCTTTTCTTCGCCATAACTAACAATATCCATTTGACTGGTCATGACACCAATCAATTGCAGTATTTTAAATACAGATTTAGCGCGTTGCTCGCCTAAAGCAATATTATACTCACGCGTACCCCGCTCATCTGAATGGCCTTCCAAGGTAATACGTTGATTCGGATTGGCCATCAAATAATTTGCATGCGCCTCTAATATTGGTACAAATTCATTTTTTACCTGACTACTATCATATTCAAAATAAATGGTCCGCGTTGACAAAGGACTATTTGGGTCAGAAAACTCAGAACTTTGCATCAGTGCATCAATACCTTCACTTATCTGCTTATCTACGCCAAATTCTGTTACCTGCAGACCATCGGCATTATAAGTATTGCTATCAACGCCCGAACGATCATTAAGAGAATTCAATCTATTCTGCGCGGCATTATCTTCCTCACTTAAAGAATCTTTATCAAAAAAACTACAACCGGATAATAATGTTGCCATAAAAAAAGCGACTATACCTATTTTAAGTTTCATATTTCTAACCTTTGTTTGTATAAATATTTACGTACCAAACTAACCTTATTTGCGTGGCGCCCACACCGGCTCTCGCACCATACCGGCAGTATGCTGTATATCTTGCTTGCTAAGCCCATCAAGGGTAACAGTTGCTAAAATAGCATTATTTCCTTTACGTCGTGCATAAATAATTACTTTACCATTAGGCGCAAAGCTCGGTGACTCATCTAGTGGGCCATTGGTCAGAACCGTTGTTGCTCGGGTGGTTAAATTCTGTACGGCAATGCGGTAATTACCTTGCGCACCTTGTACCATGAGCACAGATTTACCATCAGCAGAAAAACTACCACGCGCATTATAATCGCCATCAAAAGTAATTCTCTCAGCAACGCCTTGGCCATTACTTGCCTTAACATATAATTGAGGCCGTCTGCCACGATCAGAAGTAAATAGTATTTTTTTACCATCTGGCGACCAAGCCGCTTCGGTATCAATTGCCAAAGACTGAGTTAATTTACGTAAAGACTTATTAGCCAGGGTCAAAATATAAATATCTGAATTCCCATCTTTAGATAAAGTCAGCGCCAATTGCTTGCCATCAGGCGACCAGGCAGGTGCACCATTAATGCCTTTATATTTAGCCATACTTTTACGTTCGCCTGTAGCCAATGTTTGCACAAAAATCTCAGAGACTTTATTTTCAAAAGAAACATAAGCGATTTTATCTGCATTAGGTGACCATGCCGGTGACATAATGGGCTCTTTAGACTGGGCAATAGAGATCGCATTCGCGCCATCATAATCAGCGACATATAAGTTATATTTGGTTTTTTTCTGACCATTTGATTCGCTGGTTACATAGGCAATACGCGAGGTAAATACTCCAGGAATTCCAGTTAACTTTTCATAAATTGCATCACTTAAATGATGCGCCGCCATGCGCAATGCCGAGCTCTCAACCGTTATCCGTAAACCTTTTAATTGTTCTTTTTTATAAACATCGAACAAACTCATTTGCACATGGTAAAGATTATTATCTTTGGTCACCTCACCAATCACTAAATAATCTTGACCTAATGCCTCCCAGTTACGAAATTTAACCTGTGCAGGCTGGGTCGGACGCGTTAGCATTTGAGCTCTATCCAGCACTTTAAAATAACCACTTCTGGCTAAATCATTGCCAATAAGCTGCGCAACGTCATCCTGTAACTGCGCTCCTAGCGGACTGGCAAAAGGAACGATAGCTATAGCCTGCGCACTTTGCACGCCTTCGGTAATCTCTATAGTTAGTTCTGCACGCAATAAATGGCTATATGCCATTAAATTGAAGCTCAGTAAAATTAAAGCTATTTTTTTTGCTAATTTAATCACGTTTCACTCTTTAAAATTAATTATTTAGGTAACTCATAGGGCGCTAGTTCAGCCCACCTTTAAACGTATGTTTGCGACTAGCAGGCTAAAACCTAGCCCTACAAACGCCACATTTACACTCATATCTCACTAATATACGGCTTAATTAGGTGAGAATACAAAAGTAAAACTTCTAAACTTGCTAAAGGCATTGGGATCTTTGGGTACTGGCAGTGGCGAAGCTTTAAATACCGCACGCTCCGCCGAATCATCAAATAATTGATTGCCACTCCCTTTAACCACCACAACCGACATGACATCGCCACTAGGAATCAGCCCGACGCTAATAGTACAGGCTAATTTCCCTGACACGGTACTGGGCCGATTCCAGTTTTGAGTGACTTTTCTTTCAATTAAAACCTTAGCATCAGCAGTTGCTTTTTCTGCAATTCTAGCATTTTCTGCACGCACTCTATTTTCTTCTGCTTGTTTGGCTGCTGCTTTTTGCCTTGCCAATTCTTCTTGACGTTGCTTTTGCTCTGCGATCTTTTGCTGTTTTTCAGCTTCTTTTCGCGCCACTTCTTGTTTCTCCGCCTCAGCTTTACGCTGCGCTTCTGCTACTCGTTCAGCCTCTAGTTTACGTTTTTTCTCGGCTGCCTGCGCTTGTTCTTGAGCTATTCGTTTTTGCTTGATAGCTTCTTGTTTTTGTTTTTCTAATACAACCGCCTGCTTAATAGCCGCTAATTTTTTTGCTTCATTATTGGCAACTTCTTGCAAGCGTTGCGCTTCTATCTTAGCTGTTTTTTCGACTTCCAAGCGTTTAGTTTTTGCTTGCTCAATACGTAATTTTTCTTGCTTTAATTGCTCAGCAAACTGATCTTTTTGCTGCTGTTGTTGAATTTGTTTATCTTTTTCAGCTTGTTGTAATTCTTTAGCTTTTTCTGCAACTATATTTTCATCGACAATTGAAGCTTCAATAATTTCTGGCACTTCCGCCTTAATCTTAGGGCTAGGTATTGGCTCACTAATAAAATTAAAGGCAAACAAACCCATAATAGAAAAATGCAAACTCAGCGCTAAAATAAAAGCCAGACCGTATTTCTTTGTATTACTCATTTTGCAATTGTTCTGTCATTAAGCCGACATTGGGCACGCCGGCATTTTTCAATGCCGCCATCACCGTGACCACCTTACCGTATTCGACTTCTTTATCACCTCGAATATAGACTTGAATATTAGGTTTATTCTTACGTACCGCAGCGGTTAAAACTAATAGTTCACTGGCATTTACCGGCTCTTCATCACTGCCATTACCTAAATCAATAAAGTACTGTCCGACTTTATCAATGGTAATAATGACCGGAGAAGGTGCATTTTCTTGGTCAACTTGCTTCGAATCCGCTTGCGGTAAATCAACATCAACACCCGATTGAATCAAAGGTGCAGTAATCATAAAAATAATCAGTAGCACCAGGGTGACATCAATATATGGGACGACATTAATTTCTGCCATGGGTTTTCTACGGGCATTACGTCTAGACATTAGGAATGCGCCTGACGCTGTAATAAAACGACAAATTCATCAACAAATATTTCATATCGGCCAGACAAACGATCAACTCGGGTAGAGAATCGGTTATACGCGACTACCGCAGGAATCGCTGCAAATAAGCCTATTGCTGTCGCCACCAACGCCTCCGCAATACCCGGTGCAACTTGCGCTAAAGTCGCTTGCTTGACCGAAGATAAAGAACGAAAGGAATTCATAATACCCCAGACCGTACCAAATAAACCCACATAAGGACTTGTTGAACCTACTGTTGCTAAAAAAGGTAAGCTCTCATCTAATTTATCCAATTCACGCGACAATTCTATGCGCATTGCTCTTTGTGCATTTTCCACTTTATCAGAGGCAGATACGCCAGTTACTTTATGCATACGCGAGAATTCTTTATAACCGGCAATAAATATTTTTTCTATGCCTTGCGCGTCTCGCCCTTCTTGCGTGAGCTTGGTATATAACAAGCTTAAGTCACCACCCGCCCAAAAATCAGCTTCAAATTGCTCGGTTAGTGTAAAGGTCTTTTTCAATTCTCGCCGCTTAGCAAAAATAAAAGTCCAGGACATGACCGAAGCGACCAAGAGAATTAACATCACCAGTTGCACAACTAAACTGGCTTGGCTAATTAAATAAAAAATAGATAAATCGTTATTCATTGTTTAATGCTTGCTTTAAAAAATCGGGAATAAGTTGCGGACGCATCGTATTAGCATCTAAACAAGCTATGCGAATTGTTGCTTTACTTAGTATTTCATCTTGACGCCTGATGCTTTGTTCAAAAATTAAGCTGGCACTTTTTACTAGATTTAAACCCGCACTGACTTCGAGCAGATCATTAAATTTAGCAGGCTTCAAATAATCAACTTGCACCGAGCGAACCACAAAAATCACATTCTGCTGCGCCATTAATTCATCTTGTTCAAAGCCCATCGCACGTAACATTTCAGTACGCGCGCGCTCATAAAACTTGAGATAGTTAGCATAAAAAACTACACCGCCAGCATCTGTATCTTCATAATAAACGCGTACTGACCAAGTAAATTGTTTGTTCATATATTATAAATCCTCGCTTCCCTGTCTGGCATTATTGCCATTAAGTTAATTTAAGGGCCATAACACTATGAGTAAAAATGCAACTCCTAGCCACTCAAAGCATTAATCAAAAGCGTCATGCTCTTCTATATTGAGCGCTTGCGGTGCTTTTAAACCAAAATGCTGATAGGTTTTACCCGTAACCACACGCCCTCTCGGCGTGCGCATAATAAAACCCTGCTGAATTAAATAAGGCTCCAAGACATCTTCTATCGTGCCGCGTTCTTCACTAATCGCGGCCGCCAAGGTATCTAAACCGACTGGCCCGCCGTCAAAATTATCAATAATCGTTTTTAACAAACGCCTATCCAGCTGATCAAAACCACAATGATCCACTTTTAACATACTTAAAGCTTGTTGAGCTGTGCCTTCGCTAATCGTCCCATCGCCTTTAACTTGCGCATAATCACGCACTCGACGCAATAAACGGTTGGCGATACGCGGCGTACCTCGTGAACGCTTGGCAATTTCATGCGCGCCACGCTGATCAATGTTAATACCTAATACACCCGATGAGCGGGTAACAATAAATTGCAATTCTTCAACAGAATAAAACTCCAATCGCTGAATAATACCAAATCGATCACGTAAAGGAGAAGTCAGTAAGCCCGCCCGGGTCGTTGCCCCCACCAAGGTAAACGGGGGTAAGTCCAATTTAATTGACCTTGCTCCTGGCCCTTCACCAATCATAATATCGATCTGATAATCCTCCATTGCTGGATACAAGATCTCTTCTACTGCTGGGCTAAGGCGATGAATTTCATCAATAAACAACACATCATGCGCTTCTAAATTAGTCAATAAAGCCGCTAAATCACCTGCTTTATCCAGCACAGGCCCTGATGTTTGGCGTAGATTAACCTGCATCTCATTGGCAATAATATTTGCCAAAGTGGTCTTACCTAAACCCGGAGGACCAAAAATCAAGACATGATCCAAAGCCTCTTTACGCGCAATGGAAGCCTGAATAAACACCTCCATTTGATCACATAAAGCTTGCTGCCCCACATAGTCTTTTAGCGTTTTCGGTCTGATAGCGCGATCATGTCGCTCTTCGTCCGTATTACCATGCGCAGTGATTACGCGATCCGTTTCAATCATTTCTTACTCTTCCTGATATTCTTTTTATTTTTTATACAGCATAAGCACTTGTTAAATTTGCTGCGCTTTAATATTATCCTAAGTTAAAAGCATAACTAATTACTTGATTTTACCCTGTAAAGCCAAGCGAATAATATCTTCACAGGTTTTATCTTCTTGCGCGATATTTTGCACCATTTTACTGGCATCAGCAGGTTTATAACCCAAAGCACACAAAGCACTCATTGCCTCTTGTTTAGCATGATTGCGAGGTTGCGCAGTAGCACCGTCAGCTACGCTTATTTGCTCAGCGTTAGCTTCACCAGCAACAGGTAATTTATCGCGCATTTCAATAATCAAACGCTCAGCAGTTTTTTTACCCACACCTGGCAAACGCACCAATGCAGCCGCGTCATTATCCTGAATGCAACGATAAAATTCATCCGAACTTTGTCCAGATAAAATGGTCAATGCCAATTTAGGCCCGACCCCATTTACTTTAATTAAAGTACGGAACATGACTCTATCGGCTTCTGTTGAAAAGCCAAATAAAATATGGGCATCCTCTCTAACTACCAAATGGGTATGCAATAGTACCGTTTCCCCCATAGCTGGCAAATTATAAAAAGTGGTCATCGGCGCTTCCACTTCATAGCCCACCCCTTGCACATCTAAAACCAACATCGGCGGTGCTTTTGCAACTAATTTACCGCGTAAAAATCCAATCAAGAGCGTGTTCCTTGTGTTAATCGTCGTTGCGTCTGTTGAAAGTTAGAGTGACACAAACTAATACCCAAAGCATCACTGGCATCGATTTGTAATTCTCCAGTAATACCTAATAAAATCTTAACCATATGCTGAACTTGTAATTTATCCGCCGAACCCTTACCTACGACCGCTTGTTTTACCTGCCGTGCCGCATACTCAAAGACCGGAATATCAAATAACTGCACTGCGCAAATAGCCGCACCGCGTGCTTGCCCTAGTTTCAAAGCAGAGTCCGCATTTTTATGCATAAATACCTGCTCTATCGCCATTTCAGTGGGCTGATATTCTTCCACGACATTACTAATTCCGGCAAAAATTTGTTTCAAGCGCAAAGGAAAATCATCACCTTTAATACGTAAACAGCCACTGGCTACATATTTATAGCCAGTGGCTGTTTCATCAATCACGCCAAATCCGGTCAGGCGCGAGCCTGGGTCTATCCCTAAAATTCTAGCCATTTAATCCACATACGTTGATACAGTTTAAAATTAAGCTATCCACTTAAAGCAAAACCTATTAAAAACTGTAGGGCGAGGCTGTTGCTCTCGCCCATGCTAATCTCTCGTTCTAAAGGCGGGCTAAAGCCTCGCCCTACAAAAATAATTAATGTCGCGCCTTAATTGAGTAATCAAAATTAAATCTCTCAAAAAAGATTTAAATTTTAACATTTTGCCTTAAAGTTATCGAATGAATCCAATACAATACTGGCAACCATGAAAAACTTACTCGCAGAGAGAAACAATGGAAGGCACATCACATCTTATTTGGGGTACGCTATTTGGCGCCATAGGCTTAGGTTTCTTCACTTACGGCACAAGACAAAGAGCAATAGTTCCGCTCTGTAGCGCAGTAGCGCTTTTTATCTTTCCTTATTTTATTGAAAATATCTACGCACTGATAGCAACAGGCATTGCCTTAGTGATCTTGCCGTACTTTATACGCTGATAAAAACAGCCAAACCGCTAAACTAAATACGCCAATACGGCTTGCAAGTCAGGTTCACGGGTAAATACATCGGCTTGCTCTTGGACAATTTTACGCGCCACCACGCCACCAAAGCCTATACAAAAAGCGCCGGCTTTTTTCGCTTCCATATCGGTATGACCATCACCAATCATAGCCATCGTTAATTTATCTGGGTTAAGCTGTAAACAGATCTCTGTTTTGCCGCCATTGCGTGCCAAAGGTGATTGCTGATTAAATCCTGCGTAATCGCCTTTATCATCAAACAAGACATCGACCGCGTGTACCTGTTGCTCATCAATATTTAATAGCGCCGCCAAAGGTAAAATGGCTTGTTTTAAACCGCCACTGATAATATGTATTTGCGTACCTTGCTTTTGTAATTGCTGAAAAGTTTCTGGTACGCCTTGAACCATTCGCGCTATATATAACTCAGCTACCCAATCAATCGCATCCTTATCAGGGCGAATCAAATTCAAACGCTGACCATAAATCGATTCTAATGACACCTCACCATTCATCGCTGCATTGGTTAATGCTGCCATAGCAGCACCACAGCCAGCACGATTAGCCAGCTCATCAATCCCTTCAATTGCACTTAAGGTGCTATCGCAATCAAAACAAACAATCTCAAAACGCATATTTCAAAAACCCCGATAAATTCAAATTACTAGATAAAGAGCAATATCTATTGCTTAACTAACACATAAACAACAGTGCATAGCCAGAATAAAGGCCACAGTCTACCTGTTTTGTTATAATCACAACACTCTAAATCAATATCTTTCGCCATGCTTGGATTTAACAAAACATTTATTCTTTCCCTGTTTATTATCATAAGTAGTGTTGCACTCTATATTTATTATCCGCGCCCCCAAATAGCACCTGATGTTAGCTTTAAAACCATCGACAATAAACAAGTATCACTCAAGCAATTACAAGGGAAAGTGGTCTTAGTGACTTTTTGGGCAACTGATTGTCCAAGTTGCTTAACAGAAATAGATCATTTAAAAAAACTGTATCAAGACTATCATCATCGTGGTTTTGAGTTATTTGCTATTGCCATGTACTATGACCGACCAAACCACATCGTCGAAACCAGCAAAGCCTATCAAATCCCTTATGACATAGCGTTGGATTTACGTATGCAGTTAGCCAATGCTTTTGGCAATGTACGCCTGACACCAACCACCTTTTTAATTAATCCAAAGGGGGAAATTATTTATCAAAACACAGGAATTTTCGACTTAACAGCAATGCACGCTCAAATTGAATTTTTTTTACCTACACAAGGAAACAAATAATGCTCTGGTTAAAAGCACTACATCTTATTTTTATGGTTACTTGGTTTGCGGGATTATTCTATCTACCGCGCTTATACGTTTATCACGCGATGAGTGCTGATGAAATTAGCAATGAACGCTTTAAAGTAATGGAACGGAAATTATTCTACGGCATCATGACCCCTGGCATGATCATCACCTTTGTTTTTGGTATCTGGATGCTAGTTGATTATGCTTGGGCTATGTATAGCTCAATGGGCTGGTTACATGCAAAATTAGTCGTTTTAGTGCTTGCAGTGATTTACCATTACTATTGCTATCATTATTTATTAGATTTCAAATTTGATCGCAATCAACGCAGCCATGTGTTTTATCGCTGGTTTAATGAAGTGCCTGTATTATTTCTGGTCATTATTATTATTTTGGCTGTGGTTAAGCCGTTTTAACCTTTTTTCATGGACTGTAGGGCGGATTTCAGTCCGCCTTTTTATATGTCACTTTGATATGTCACTTTGATCTCGCTTTTGTTAGTCAATACGTAAGTCCTAGCGTACTTGAAGCAAGAAAAATAATTAGGGTGCTGAAAACAATGCTTTTTTACAAAAGCGCATCATTACAGAGGCTAGCGTTACTTTTCATACCGTTGGACTTCAAACCCCGTTTCAAACTCTTGGAGTATAACGCTTCTGTATGATTTA
>JACUUF010000282.1 GCA_014859465.1 Methyloprofundus sp. | reverse complement strand
CTGCTCCGCCTTTGCAGGTGGCGCGATCAGAATACTTTTTAAGCATCACACAGATACAAACTACGCGCTCTTAAATGGCTTTATCAAACACAGCGACAATGAAGGCTACGCCAGATATATACCCATGGCTGAGCGTATATACGATAAACTAACATCGGGAATTTAATTCAAAGTATGAAAGTTAAAGTCATAACTCTGTTTTCAGGTGAAAGTGAATACCAAGAGTGTAAAATTTCAGTAAAGAGACAAACGGTTAGTTTTCAGGTGGATCATTTTTTTATTGAGGGTAAAAGCAAGCCCGAGGCACATAATATTTTATACAGCACGATTATGAGTGAGAGTTCAGAGTATGATTACTTTGTAAAACTTGATGCAGATATGATTTTTACCTCTGATAACGCATTAGAAAAAATTATAAATTATGCTATTGCTAGCAATTCAGGTATCTTTTCAATCCCAGTGCATGACTACATGACTGATAGTATGATATGGGGACTGAATGTTTATAAGTCAGGGGTTAAATGGTTTGTCGAAACAGATAATCTTTTTACAGACCAGCAACGGATTGACGGTTGTTATAAGAAGGAGAAAAAAAAATTAGATAAGTGTGAGAGCTTGGTTAGCCATGCTAGTATGGCAACAGATTTCCAGGGTTATATTTTTGGAGTTCATAGAGCTGCAAAGATTATACAGTACGAATCTGTAGATTTCAGATTTGGTCATTCATTTGGTCAGCTCCAAACTTTAAAGCTGGTTTTAGAAAGATATAAGAAAAATAACAGCAAAGTTGCTGCCAGTGCTTTGGTTGGTGCATATCAGTTAATAGTTGGTGAGCTCGGTAGATATGATATGATTAAGAGAGAGGATTATCGTGCTTGTTTTGAAAATGTGAAAGTTGATGAAAAGTTGAAGGATGCACTTTTCTTCTTCTCGCCTAACAGTTGGGTTATATTGATCAGGATTTTTGGGTTTTATGGGATTTCCTGCAAGATTCTAAAACACTTGATAAGAAAATTATGAATATTATTGTTTTTACCTTTATTGGTTTTTTTATAATTTTACTGAATTACAAGAGGGTAGAGCTGTTTCTGGTTATACTCTGTGCTTATTTTGTAAAGCTCGCACTTGTTTTTACCCAGAGGTTTGTCAGGCCGGTTTTTAGCTCATCAGATCAAGTTAATTTTTTGAATACTGCGGTCGAGTGGTCATCCCTTGAGTTTATTGAGCTGCTTGGTAAATTTGATCCTACACAAAGCTATGTTATTTCATGGGTTTCAGCTTTAATATTTTACTTTTTTGGCCATGAGGTTGTGCTTGTCAATATTTTGATGAGCTGGATCGGGCTAGGTACTATAATTGTAGCCTATAAGTTCTCTTATTCCATGTCAGAAGACAAAAGAGTCGCAGTACTAGTGAGTCTGTTGGTGGCTATAATACCTAGCTTAAGTATCATCAATGCAGCCTTGCTGAGAGAGTCCTTTGTTATTTATTTTGTTATCTTGTCTTTTTATTACGCTTTCTTGTGGTGGAATAGCTTGTCGATTAAGTACGCTCTTTTATGTGTTTTCTCAGTAGTTGTTTCAGGTTTTTTTCATGGTGCGCTATATTTTCTTGTTCCATTTTTTGCCTTCATATTTCTGATAAGAGTTGTGAGAAGTAGATATTCTCAGAATAAAAAATTTATTTACTATTCTTTATTTTTTGTCTCTTTGATCCCCGTATTTTTGTTTGGTTATACTATGAAAGATAATGTCAAAGTTGAAATGGCAGTATCCATGCTCTCTGGTGAGCAGCGATCTATTGAAAGGTTAAGTCTTGTTGAGTTGAGTGGTGAAGGTATTAATAGTATCGCCTATCCTTCGGTTGGCGGTGGTTTTGCTGAAAAAACTCTGCTTGCTCCTATAAGAATGGCATTTTTTTCGTACACTCCTGCACTATGGCATTTTAGTAAGATAACAGATGTACCAAGAATTATTGATAGTATATTATTTGTTTTTTTTCTTATGGTTGCTATTCTTGTTTTCATTAAAAATTTCAGAGATCCGCGCTTTTCCTATTACTGTTGGTTTGTTTTTCCAGTAGTCCTTTTTCTTATATTAATGTTTTCATTCGGTTCGTTTGATGTGGGTACTGGTCAACGTCATAGGTTAAAATTTTTATCTGTTGTTGTGGTTGTTTATGGTTCTATGTTTTTTTCTCTATTTAGAAAATATAATTTTTATGGGTTTAGAAGGATTAGGTTGTTATGACTGGCAGGCTGTTATTTGATAGGTTTGGCTTTTTGATAAAGGCAATGGCTTCCTTTTTTTCTTTTCTTCCTCGTCCTGTCGGATCTTTTTTGTGGTCGCTTACAGGGCCTTTTTCTGGCGTTATTTCTGTCTTGTTTCGTTATGTTTTGTTTTCAAGCAAGGCTGGTAGTGCAGGTAAAAACATCTATTTTGGTTCATCAGTAATTATGAAAAATATAGCTTACTGCAAATTTGGATCTAATGTTTCAGTTCATGATTTTTGTTATATTGATGCTGTCGGTGGTTTAAAGATAGGTGATAATGTCTCTATTGCGCATTCTTGCTCGATTGTTACATTTAACCATAGTTGGTCAGATCGCAATGCGCCAATAAAATATAATCAAGTTAATTTGGCGGCTGTTTTTATAAGTGATGATGTATGGGTAGGTTGTGGTGCTCGTATTATGCCTGGCGTAAAAATTGGTAAACGCTCCATTGTTGCTGCTGGTGCAGTTGTTACTAGTGATGTCCCATCTGGTGTAATTGTTGCTGGAGTGCCTGCAAGAATAGTTAAGAAGATATAGTTATGAATATATTGTTTGTCCATGATCATTTTTTTAAGTTATACGGTGGGGATTGTTATTCTTCAGGAGGTTTGCCATCTTCCGTGTGGGCACGCTATTTGTCAGCTTTTGACTCTTTAAGCGTTGTAGGTCGGAATGGAGGTATGTTATCTGATAAAGATAAGGGCTATACAATTTCTTCACTGGATAGTGTGAGCTTCCATCTTTTACCAGATATATCCAATCTTAAAAGTCTCGTTTTTGGAAATGCTGAAGCGAATAAAGCTTGTCGTGACCTGGTTGCTCAGCATGATGCTATCATTGCTCGGTTACCCAGTCGTTTAGGCAGTCTTTTTGTTAAAGAGGCCATCAAGCAAAAAAAACCTTATGCCATTGAGGTTGTTGGGTGCCCTTGGGATGCTATGTGGAACTATGGGAACTGGAAGGGCAAAGCCTTTGCCCCATTTGCGTTTTTGAATCTCAAGCGTCTCATCAGCACTGCACCTTATGCGCTTTATGTGACTGAGCATTTTTTGCAAGGTCGTTACCCTTGCAGGTCTGGCAAGACTACTTTTTGTTCTAATGTCGAAATACCCGCAGTTAAAGATGATGTTTTATCTAATAGGATTACAAAAATTGAAAGCAGTGGTAAGCCGATCACTTTTGGTTTAATCGGCAATTATTCATCGAAGTACAAGGGTATTGATATTGCTATTCGTGCTTTGGCACTAGCGAATAATGACCTTCCTGATTGGGAGTTTCAAGTTCTTGGATCGGGTGATTCTACACTGTACAAGCAACTTGCCTATGAGTTAGGTATTGATGATAAAGTGAAGTTTGTTGGCAGTTTGCCTTCTGGTCAACCGGTTTATGACTGGTTGGATTCTGTAGATATTTATTTTCAACCAAGCTTTCAAGAGGGTTTGCCTCGTGCTTTGATCGAGGCCATGAGTCGTGGCTGTCCTTCTTTAGCGACTTCTATTGCTGGTATTCCTGAGTTACTTCAATCTGCTGAGCTTGTTAAAGCCGGTGATTATCAAGCATTGGCTAGTAAAGTCGTTGCGCTAGCAGGTGATCAAGGCAGGCTCCAATCCCTAGCTGAGCAGAACTTTAACAAAGCTAAAAATTACTATAAGCCAGTACTTGATAAAAGAAGAACTGAATTCTGGCGTTCATTCCGTGATTATGCAGAAGGCTGTTCTTAATGACTTTCCTCCTCATCGCCAATTCTCCTTCTTCTGTTGTCAATTTCCGCCTTGATTTAATCAAGGCCAT
>JACUUF010000281.1 GCA_014859465.1 Methyloprofundus sp. | reverse complement strand
AGTCGAATTTGGACTCAATATTTACACATGATTACAGATTTAACCCACTACCGCTAAATCAATATCGGCCTGGGCAACGCCACCCATATCTGCCATTAATTGGATATGCTGCTCCATTAATTTATTAAAGTTTTCTAAGCGCTTAAAAGTCGATGTTACATGCACACCAAAATCTGAAATCTGTTTTACGGTGTCTCGTGTATTAGTTAAAGCATGGGCAATCTCTTGCAAATCAGAACCAATTTTAGCCCCCGCATGAGTATTATCAGCGATAGCTTGGAAGGCACTAAATACTTGCTCTGAAGATTGTTTTAATTTAGACGACATGATGTCCAAATGCTCAGGTAATAAATTCACTGCACCCACTAACTTGGTAAAATTCTGCATGGCTAAAGCTGACTGCTCGGTCTGCTGTTCAAGATTAGCAGAAATGCCGATTGTTCTCTCCGATAAGCTGGCAATTTCTTTAACCACTCGGGCAAAATCATCGTTAACTTTAGTATTAGCGTATAACTTATCATTAAATACGCTGATGGTTTTCGCCAAAATATCAACCTCAGCCACGGCACTACTCAGACCAGAAACAATACTTTGTGTGCTTTGCGAGATTTTCCCCTGGCCTATATTGACTTCTTTCAGCAACACTTGTGTTTCGTCTAAACGAATCAGTAAACGCTCTAAAGGAATACTTAACTTTTCAGCAAATATTTCCTCGGGTAGCTTTATCTTTTGTATGTTTTTAGCAAAAACATCGACCACATTAGTAATGGTTTGATGAGTGGTCTGAATGTTATTTTGCAATGCGATGTTACTCGCTTGGGTATTTTTTTCCATAAGCGAGGCCATTTTTTGCATGCCTTCTGCCGCTTGCTCTATGGACTGCTGGATTGCTATCTGAGTTTCTTGATGCGAAACATCCAATTGCATGGAAATCAATTTCGCTTTTCTGACTAATTCATTAGCGGCATGCTCAACTTCGCTCATAACTTGCCGCTCAATACTATTCAAATCCAATTGAAAATTATTAATAAAGATCCTAACCGCTAGACCAAATATGGTCGTCATTAAGGCCAGACTAAAATTAGCCGTTAATAAACTAGCCTCCAAGCTATCGCTTTGATAAAAATATAAAGAAACCACCAAAGCAACTAGCGTTAATAGGAAACCCAAATAATAAACACTATCCGCAAACTGCTCGATAAAAGCACTATCGACACTGTGTAAATAACCGACCCAGGTATAGATAATCATACACAGCAGCGGTAGCACAACAGCCAGCAGTGGAATATTAAAATACTGGGGTAAGCAAACACCTAAAACTCCGCCTGCCAAGGCAAAATAATAAACATTTGGCGCACGTCGCGTATCAGTCCTTGTTGTAATTTTTTATAGGTCATAGCTTATCCGTCAATTTTCTCAATCAAAGTAACTTGTCCACCGATAGACTGGATAAAATCAGACCAGAAAAAAGCATGGCGCTTATTTTGTAATTTTTCCATGCCTTCACGTCGCACATATAAGATATTTACCTCGGCCTGTTGTAAGTCGGTATTAATTCGCTGATAGTAGACACTTTTTTGTAACTGGGAAAAATTCATCTGGCCACGATAATGGGACCATTCAGGCGTATGTTGCAACATGTCCGAGATAAGAATAATTTGCTTTTGCGCAGCGTCAGCGTGAGGCGGAAAAGCACTCAGCGAAATAGTCTGAAATACCTCCATAATCGGTGAAAAATCAGCTTGAGCCGGCTGCATAAAACCATCAATGGCTTGATCTAACGGCTGCTCAAAGCGCTCATACCAGCGCTGGCGAATCAGTTTAGGATTCTCATAAAAAGCATTGGCATCATCGCCCGTTCTAGGCGCGCAAACCACAAAATCAGGCGATATTGCTTTATTATTGTGTGCATCAATCACATAAATCGAAATACGCGTACTCGGCAATAATTGCGCTTTAAATTCACTAAAAAAACGCCGTAAAAATTGTTGCTGAATCTTGTTATATGCGTCACTTTTATCAAAAACTAGCGCGACATATTTAGGGCTAGCAACATCAATAGGACACAAGGTTTCAGGGTCGTATACAGTCTGATTATTATGCAATTGGTAACGAAAAAAACCGAGGCCGGCGATTAACGTAAGCACGGCCAAAATTAACACTAAACCTATTAAATTTTTCCGTTGTACAGCTTGCTTTCTTTTGCGGTATTTAGGCATTATTCAGCACCGGACGGGCATCTGTTTTATCTAACTTAAAATCAGGATCAATAGCCTGTAATTGCTGAAAAAATAGCACATAGAGTTTTTCAATTTCATTCGCTCTTTGCTGGCAGTAATGCGGAAAATCTTGAAACAACTGTTTCTGCTCTTCGACCTTAGCTATATCATCCTGTGCACCGCGCACTTTAAATGCATTATTGGGCTGCCAGTCTTGTTCAAAATAAGCAGGCGCGGCATGTTTTCGCTGACGTCTGTTTATATCTCGGTAACGATAGATTAAGGCATTGGCGGCGGCATGAAAATTAGCCATTGCATGTTCATATTCAGCGACAAATACTTGCTTGTCTTCCACCAAATGCACCAGCCGAGTATGTTTCAGTAAGACAGCTTGTTTCATTTCCTCTAATTTACGCAAAAAGTCTTGGCGTACCGCCTCAATTTGCATGACCACATCATCGCGATGCTCATCGTAATTTTCATGGGCAATGTGCAAACGTCGATGCAATTTGCCATAGCCAGGGTAGGCGTCATCGCGTTTATAACCATCAATAAAAGCAAAGACAGCAAACAAAGCCCCCATAAAAAATAAAATCCAAGAATTAAACTCAACTAAGTGCAGCGGTGCATCAATAAAACGTTGTACCGCTAGATTTCCAGCATTTTCTGGTTGAATAGCAAAATACTCTCGATAATGTGCCACCAAAAGATTAAAACCCAATGCACAAGGCAAATAAATCATAAGACTGATATAAGCCAGACATTTTTTCCATAAGGAAATATGATTTTTATATCTAAATATCCAGCCCATTAAGAAAAAAGCAATAGAGATATTCAGCGCTGCAATAATAACAGCCTGCCCTATTCCTCCCAATAAACCTAGCTCAGAGCCTTCGGCGAAAAAATAACCATTGCCCGCAGATTCCAACAGCCAGAATAATAGAATAATAGCAAAATATAATAATTGAGAATCAGGGTAATGTGCCGTACGCTGCAATCTATTATTACTTTGAAAGGCATGAAATTCTTGCTCTATATCGGCCAACTCTGTCTTTAATTGCTTTAATGCACGGAATTCACGCGCCATTAAACTTTTCACCGCTAATTTAGAATGCTCAGTGTGATTGCTAATTAATGCACGTTCGTCTTGTAGGTTTGTATCTGTGATCGAGGTATTGCGGAAACAAAGCCCTTCATTAACAAGGCGGTTGATAGTCGCCATTTTACTATTAAAGTAAGCTTGAATTTCTCGCTCAGTACTATCAGGAGTGCGCGCATTTTGCGGCGGCAAATCATTATCTGCCGCGGCTTCAGCCTTTACCTTTATTGCCAACTGCTCAGCAATGGCATCTAAGTCAATAACACACTCATCAGTCAAGTCAGACTGGCGACGAAAAGCAAGGTTCTTTTTGATTTTATCGGCCCAATTTTTCATAGTGTGCTTAAAAGCTATGGAAGTACTTAAAATAACTCAAAATCATAGCACAGCAAAAAGAACTATCCACATAATTATCATGCTTATTTACGCTACTTAAAGTATTTGATAGGCAATATAAGAATAATCACAAGATTAAAAGTACTTAATGACAAGTTACATAGCCAATAATCCACTGCATTCAGCTTTGCAGAAGAATTTTGTTGTCGCGGTGCTTTAATCCGCAAGGAAGGTAAAGATATTCGGGCTATTTGATTAGCATTTAATGAAAAACGCTCAATAAATTAGAAAGACGATGTATTTTTTAGCAGAAACAAAAAAGGGCTATCTAAATAAATAGATAACCCTTTCGTTTGTATGGCGTCCCCAGGGGGGTTCGAACCCCCGTTACCGCCGTGAAAGGGCGGTGTCC
>JACUUF010000280.1 GCA_014859465.1 Methyloprofundus sp. | reverse complement strand
ATTGCTGACCGCTCGACCTGTCAGCATGGCCAGCTCAGTCACCGATTGCGGCTGTTGCTCGGTAATCACTTTTAACAATTGCTGGTTGTCTTTTGATAGCACATTGGCCACCGATTTTAATGAGTCGAACCAAATATCGACGGGGTAATCGGGGTCGGGCGTTTGCCCTTTAATGCCTATTACGCAGCGCGATTGTTTTGCATTTTTCATTTTTTACTCGAATTGTTTGCTCGCTAGATTGCCAGCGAGTAGATAAAACAGCGCTTGGCCAATCAAAAGACTGTCCGCTTACACATAAGCCAGCTATCTTATCAACTGCTGATAATAGAGCAAGGCTATTTTCCGTTTAGGACAATAGCACTGCCCGTGCACAGGAAGTACATCACTTTTTTCATAACGGGCCTCACTGCTCTGTTAAGTTCAGTTAGGAGTTTGCCAGTATTAAACAGATGCAGCAGGCGGATAAATGCCCAGATCGTGCAGCTTTCTGAGGCTATTGCTAGCAACCTGCCCCAGAATTTACATAATGCCCCAAGTGATAAATGCTCTGTGGGCAGGGTTAGTGTTTGGCTAAGTGGCTTGAATTAAGGCTTTGCCCATACTGCCCCCAAAGCCTAAGGGTAAGTGGTGTGTTACAACAAATGAAATGTGAGGCAAAGAATAGAAGTGAAACTATAACTTCTCTATATGCTAAAAAATGAAAATAGTGTTTCACTGACTCATTAAACATTAAACGCCGATTCATTCATGGCTTGCTCGGCTCGGCTGATCCCTAGCTGCTTAGCAACGGTTTGCCACTGCTTAACCGCATTTAACACCTCGTCGTAAATTTGCGTGGCTTGGGTTTGAGAAAGCCGGAAGAAGTCTTTTACGTCAAAGGCTAATTGGTAGTCTAAGGCGTTGTCTGCATCGGTAATATTCAGATGCAGGCCATGCTTACCCACTATCGGGTTTAAATCATAAGCGGGTGATAACTTCCAGCCCTTCTTTGTTAATAAAAACCCATGGTTACGCAGATGATCATCCGTGTTGGACACCGCAATATTAAACACAATACGTCGCCATAACTGTGCTAAATCGGCTGTTGTTTGTGCACCAGAATTGGAAATAAATTCAGCAATCTCTAAGTAGCTGGCACCTTGAGATTGTTCACCATCATAGTATTGCAGCTGTGTCATGGCCGATGAAAAATGCAGCCGCTTTTCACCATCGCGGTCAAAGCGTTTTGTTAAAAAGGTATGGTGCTGTGACGAAAACTGCCTAATTTCACTTGGAAACATGTCAACGCCAGCCGCTAAAGCCAGCTCATAACAGACCATCTCCCACGCTCCCACATCGTGGGTATCGTTTACATTGGGAAACTTGGCAATCCACAAGTGGCCTTGTTCATCGGTTACGCAAGCCTTAGGCCTTGCACCGCCTAGTGATGAGCCTGGAGAAATCAGCATCTTCAACCAGCGGTAATACTCGTCACTATCGATGTTATCGTCTTTTTCAATCTGGATGGCGGCATACTCTAGCTCACGTAGTGACGCCATGGGTGGTGCTGCAAATTCGGCATTATTGTCTAAGAAAGCATCAAAACCTGCTCGCTTAAATCGAATCCCTCCCATTCGGTAAGAGTCATGCACGCCCAGCAAGTAATCCAATTCGTTTAATTGACTCTTTGCCCTAATGCCCTTGCGCGCTTCAATAGCCGCACGCCGTTGCATTAAAATACGCCCCCAACGATCGGGGGATGAGTCTAGAAAAGCACGGAAGTTCTTATCGGCTTCGTCGTTGTATAGTTCACCAGTATGTAGTGTCAGCATAGGGTCTATTTGCAAGCGATAAGCTGAGGTTAGAAATGCTTTATCGTACGCAAAGCTAAACACACCACCTCGGCTTGAGTCATTGTAAGCAAGATGACCAAGTAACAATGGCTCTTCAATCGGATGCCAGTCGGCATAGACTTCGACGATTTCACGGCTCATCTTGAACCTTCCAGCAATTTTATGTTTTGCAGCTTGATACCCACTTCGTCGTGAGCGGCCATTTCTGCAAAATTGCTTTCCATGCCAAGTACGGCCATAACTTTTAAGTAAGTGCCTATGGCAACGCCCGGATCACCTGCGAAGACTTTGTTCACGGTTTTATGATCAAAGCCTGTGCGCTCACACAGCAGCTTTTTTGTAAAACCACGTCGTTTCATGGCCAACAGCAAGTCCTCACCAAAATGAGTCAGGATTTTGCGCTGCTTTGGAAACAGTACATTGTGTAAATCACGCTTAGCCATATCACCAACCAAAGGGACTATATTCCCATTTTTTAACCATTAATGGGAATATAGTCTAACTTTGAAATCCAAGCAACTCTAACATGCGAAAGGTAGGACTATATTCCTACTTTTAAGTTTGGCTTGCGCGTTGACCAAGGCGATGATGTGAATCCCTGAATGTCAAAAGCCACCAAATCACACTTTTATGCGCATAAAAATGTAAAATTCCGCACTTTTCTGCGCGTAAAAGTGTGAAATGCAAGCTGAGTACTCATCAGTGTATTTTACTGAACGGGGAAATGCAGCGGTTAGATGTCTACACAACGTTACTTCAAAGGTAACAATCTATAGACCTTGATGCCTGCTATTCGACAGTCAGGCTTATCACTATCGCATAGAACCAGCGAAAAAAAGGTCAAGCTATTGTTACAGAAATCGTGCTCGATAAAGCCTTTCAAAACTGCTATGTTTTAACCCTAACAGCAGCATAAAAACGGTACTGTTTTTCCATCGCTAACCACTAAGATTTAGTAAAAACCATAGGCAAGTGGTGGGTAAACAGGCATTTTTAAGCGGTTTCTTTTCGGTAAGTTACTGAGTTTGTTAAAGTCTATACCGCTACTCAACAAGCAGATCCAAAACATCGAATAGTTTTTTGATCGCCATGGATGGTGAAAATGCCGAAAATGCCGGAGCAATTTTGGATGTCCGCAGGACAGGCTACAAGCCGAGTCTCAAAGCTGAGATGAGCACCAGCTAAAAGGTCTAGAAGGCATTTATGAGCGCCACGAGGCGACAATTATTAATTGTCTTTAGGTGACCATAGCTTTCTTGAGTAACGAGTCCAGAGCATGGAGATATTACCTTTTGTGAGTTAAAATGTAATGAAATCTAGGAGCGCATTTATGTCAAACACAGCACCCAAAGTGACCGGTGAAAGCAAGGCCAAGTTTACCCCTGATATGGAAAATTATAAGGTCAGCCTGAGCTATGAAGGACTATCGTTAAAGAGCCGCAGTCAAAGCAAGTCTATCGCAGACTTAAAACGTCAGTATGCTCGATAAATATGGTGTAGGGCACGACAGTTATTGCTATCCAGACTCTAATGTCTTGGTGAATTTGTTGAATATCAAAGAAGCAGATGCTCTTGCTGAAGCCGAAGCCGAGCTTACTGCTGCACGCTATGAAACGTATGAATCTCTAAAACTTTCACCGGTGGATTTTTCATTCGAACATTTACAGCACTTGCACAACCATCTTTTTCAAGATGTGTATGAGTGGGCTGGCAAGTTACGAGAAGTTAATATTTCGAAAGGAAAGACTAGGTTTTGCACCTGGTCTCGAATTCAGCCTGAAGCAAGAAAGTTATTCGCCGCTATTCCCGAGCTAGTCACCATAAGTAGAGAAGCTGAATTACTGACCAAGATTGCAGATCTATATTGCGAAATGAATATCCTGCATCCCTTTAGAGAAGGCAACGGACGCGTTCAACGTTTCTTCTTCGAAGAACTGCTATTTACTCTTGGTTATGACTTAAAATGGCCGAAGATTCCAAAGGAAGAGTGGATAAATGCAAATATCGCTGGCTATGAAACCGATCTTAAGCCACTCGAAAGTATCTTCACCCAAGCGTTAACCAAGCGTTAGAGCCAGTATTCTAGCCGTAAATTATTGGTGAGTATACTGGTGAGTCAAAGTCAAAGTGCAACTCGTAAAAACCGCCCATTATATTGATTTAAATGAAATAATCATTCTTCACTTAACAAGCAGATCCAAAACATCGAATAGTTTTTTGATCGCCATAAATTCTAAAATATCCAGAAAAC
>JACUUF010000279.1 GCA_014859465.1 Methyloprofundus sp. | reverse complement strand
TAGTTTTCCATCACGCCGGTGTCGCCCTTAGTTAGTGAGCATCCCTCAGTGCACCGGCACCTTTACTGAAATGAAAACTTGTTACAATCCTAAATATTCGATATCATATTCCGTAATTTACGATTACATATTCCATAATTTATGATAAAAACTTATCCAGTTCGTGAGATTGAACCACTATGCAACCCTTGTTGATACGCCATATTGAACCGCGCCTGATTGAGGCTATGAATGACACCCCGGTTGTGCTCATTGCGGGTCCACGCCAATCGGGAAAAACAACACTCGTGCGTCAAATCGCCAATCATCAAGGGTTACGCTACCTAACCCTTGATGATCAACTGACGCTTTTAGCCGCCAAACAAGACCCTGTTGGCTTGATTCGAAGCTTAGACCGCGTGGTCATCGATGAAATTCAACGCGCACCTGAATTGCTGCTTGCCATCAAAAAAAGTGTCGATGAAGATCGACGCCCCGGGCGCTTTTTATTAACCGGTTCTGCCAATATTATGATGCTACCGACGGTGGCCGACTCACTTGCTGGACGTATGGAAACCCTGTCACTTTTTCCGTTATCGCAAAGTGAAATAACATCCCGCCCTCTCACCCATCTGAACTGGATTGATGCCATCTTTGATAACAAGATTCTACAAAATGACACCCCGGCACTGGGGGATGATCTTATCGAAAGGGTTTTAAAAGGCGGTTTTCCCGAAGCGCTTACTCGCTCGACCGCCAAGCGACGTACAGCCTGGACTCGGCAATACATTAATGCCTTGATTCAACGCGATGTACGCGACATCGCCAATCTTGAAAAACTCGACATCATGCCGCGTTTTTTGAATGCACTCGCCCAAACGGCTGGGCAAATGTGCAATTACACCCAGCTTGCCGGTCAAGTAGGTTTAGACAGCAAAACAGCCGCACGCTACATTGGCGTGCTTGAACAAATGTATCTGCTACAACGCATTGAAATTTGGGCCAAAAATCGCTTAAATCGGGTGGTTAAAACCCCCAAGCTCCAATTTATTGATTCAGGCTTACTCGCCAGTCTTTTGCATTTGACCCATGATGAAGTACGCATTGATCGCACACGATTCGGCAACCTGCTTGAAACCTTTGTGTATAGTGAACTTCTCAAGCTAACCAGCACTGCGGAACAGGACTACAAGCTTTTGTATTATCGCGATGCCGACAAGGTCGAAGTGGATATGATTATTGAAAACGGTCTTGGTCAGCTTGTAGGGATTGAGGTCAAAGCGGCAGCCACAGTTAAGGAAAGCGATTTGCGCGGTCTTAAAAAACTGGCAACACTGGCTGGCGAGTCCTTTCTAATGGGGGTTTTATTCTATGATGGCGATGAAACCCTTCCGCTAGGGCAAGGACTTTGGGCGGTGCCGATCTCGTCCCTGTGGGGTATTTAATGTTGTTTTCCAACACACTGGTGTCGCCTTTAGTTAGTGGGCATCCCTCAGTGCACCGGCAGCTTTTTGTTGTAGCCTGCGAGGGGTTTTCCTCGCCATTTAATTTTAGAACCCTGGTAACCGTCAAAGTTTATTTTTTCACCGTAAATAATTTCTTTTAGACCGTAAATGTTTACTTTTGTGGCCGTTTTTTATTATCTTTGTCCCGTAAATCTGTATTTTTTGATCGCCGTCAAAATGTGTTTATTGGCCGTTATTTGTTACTCTTAGACCGTTAATCTTTATTTTTTAGCCGTTAATTCTTATTTAATTGACCGTCAATGTTTATTTTTAGCGTCACTTTTAGGTGATTTCGAACCTAATGCGTTGATTTTTAAGCATCCAGTTAAGTCGCTATATAGAGAAGAATAAGAATTAAAAGAAAAGATAGAACTGGGCTGGAGATTTGCTGTTATTTAGTGCGTGGGCTTGCTCTATCAACTTAAACAAAAAAGCACTCCGAAGAGTGCTTGGTTTGAATTGTCAATTAACTGGATAACACACATCCAGCCAATCAATCCCTTTTGAACCATCAGGAATGTCGCCAGGTGGAAGCATGTAGATAACCTTTAAACCAGCATCAAGAGCGCGTTGCTCAAGTTTCTTGGCATAAAGTTCACCATCCCCCGACCTGTCTTTATCCACCCATATAACAAGAGTGTGAATGTTTTCTGGAAAAACAAACGCACTTAGCATTGGAGCGGATATTGCAGACCAGGTTGGGATACCAAAAAAGGTTGTAACAGCCACAGCAGTTTCAACCCCTTCAGCAATACCCAGTACCCCATTAACAACTGGGTACAACCTTGCGGCTGCACCCATGACATTACCGCTTGGCGGCAACATTTTTTTTCCCAATGATGACTTTTTACAATTAGCGTCCAGAAAAATACGATGAAGCGCAACGGCCTTACCGCTTGGCTGATCAACCTTAACTAATAACGCAGGGCTTTTGCCTGTAGTGTTGGTTTCAAAGTCACGATAAAAAACCGCAGAATTGAACCCAACATTTTGGGGTAAAGCAGCATTGGTTATGCCTCGTTGAACTCGCAAGTATTTTGCTAATTCAATTTCAGCATTTCTCGATGCTTTCCAGATCGCATTATTACGCTTCGCGTTTTCTGCCCACTCCTGTTCCTGTTTAGCTTTCGCTTGTGTTTCTCTCTGAATGATTTCAGCTTGAGAAACAGGATTGGAGCCATCCAAGTATTGCTTTGCAAACTCCAGCACTTCTTGGGTTGTTGCGCCAGTAGCCCACATTAGTAGGTTAAAAACGCCGTGTGGAACATCTTGATCAATATACGAGTACCATTTGCCATTCACTGCAAACTTAGGGTGTACATTAAACTTTTGTGCCACACCATGAACAGGGCAAGTCATTTTTCTGTTTTTAGGTGCAAAGATAACATCTCGAAGCTGCGGCGCAAACGCAACAGCAAATGCATCATATTGCCCCCGTAGGCGCTCAGTTGCTTCTTTAAAGTTCATTGTTTATCTCCTGTTAAATGCTCTCAACAGGAATAGTGCGATTTGATTAAATGATGTACAGAAGTCAGAAATGAAAAAGCACTCCGAAGAGTGCTCTTTTGAATAAATGGGTATGGCTTAAAGCGAGGACAAAACATCATCCAGCGTCAACACATCGCCCATGTCTGTATCGGTATCCGAATACATGACAAGTCTCCTGTAAAGTTTCTAAGTGAGTAAAAGGTTCACGTCATAAATAGTGAGTAGCGATGAAAAAGCCTGAGTCAAAGGCAAATAAAAAAGCACTCCGAAGAGTGCTCAGGGTTTGAATTAAGCGGCTTTGCGTGAGTTAAGCTCACCCTTGATTTCAACGCCAAAATGATCTTTAACCGCGTGGGAAAAGTCATAATTACCGTCAAAATAAAAGCCCCAGCACGAGTCTGAGTCGTGGCCGGATTGAAAATCAGCCAGAGATTGAAACAGTTTAATACCGTAAACGTCACCATTAGCCCATTGGCTGTAGGTTTCGATTTCAGCATCAAGAGATTTTTCAACTCGCTCAACCAACTTTCTTGATATGCGCTTCACATTGAAGTTTTCGCGCACATCAGACTTTAGGGCGAAAATAACGCCCACCTTGCCAGAATCCCAGCGGCAACTGAAGCCGGTGGTGTTGTATGCAACACCACTGTGCTCATAACGATACACTTGTCGTATAGCGGCTATTTCACGTTCAAACTCGGCAAACATTGAGCGAATTTCGGATTTCTCCAGCCATTCGTCATTTCGCGCAATGAAATCTTGCGCATCTTCAATGCCCATACCATCCGACCAGGCCACCAGAGCGGTAACATTAAAGAATGGGTGCTCATCGTGTCCGATGTAGCGTCCGCCCTTTAACATCAACTTTCCCAAGTTGTCCCAGTCACGCGGTGATTCCACACCGGTATCGTCTTGTTCAAACATGACCACTTGACCGCTTAGGGTTTCATAAGGTGTATTTGAGTAATACATCATCTTCTCCTGTTAAAAGCTCAAATAAAAGTTCTCAACAGGAATAGTGCATAGAGGTACAAAAACTAGAAGTTAGTTTCAATTAACCCTTTTTAGTATTAATACGGTGTCATATTGGGTTTTGTTTGGATACAAAAAAGCCCCGAAACG
>JACUUF010000278.1 GCA_014859465.1 Methyloprofundus sp. | reverse complement strand
TATCAACAAACAAAAAAGGATTTTTTTATGGACGCAACAACAGCATTTTTAAACCGCTCAGAAGCAAGCGCATACTTGCACAATCTCTATAACGAGCAGGTGCGGCTAGGCAATATCGAAGACCGACACCCAAACTTCCACTCTTTACTTGCGGAGAACCAGCGAAACCCAGCTTCACTTGGTGCAGTAGCACGAGGCTATCCGCGCGGGAATCGTGCCAAGTATTCAAAGGTCGATTGCCTTCGGATCAATAAGCAGATCATGTTTACCCGCTCAAAGCTCGAACAATGGTTTGAGCGTCATTACCTTCCAACGGTCAAAAAGGCCGCCTAATGACCGGCAAACTCAAAACACCGGCGGAAATCAAGCAAGCTTTAGTTTTACGCCAAGCGGGCTATTCATTGGCAACTATCGCGCAAAAGACCGGCATATCAATTCCAACATTGGCGCGTCACTTCAAAAAGCACGGCGCCGTGAAGGGAACGCTACCAGCCGATGCAGTTGAGCAAGCCAAGCGGCAATTGCTAGAAGATGCGGGATTCTTAGGCGAAATCAAGCACCAAATCGCCGCCGCGATAGCCGACGACATTTCCCAATTTATTCAGATCAGACAGGCGACGGCCTTAACGCTCAGCGAATTGATGACCAACTCCGCCATGCCAGCGCACTACAGGGCGCGGGGCATAGCAGCGGTAGCAACCACATTGCGACTATCTCAAGAGCTGGCGCATAAAGCGTTAAGCGTCGATGACCTGCAACCTGAACCCGAAAGTTTGCCAGAACTGATTGTCAGTGAACTGACAACGCAGGAGATCGCGCAGATGCGAAAAGATCAAGAAGAGCTTTCGATTAAGTTGGGCGAAGTGGTTGAGGAGATTGAGATCATAGACGAAGGATTGGAAAGTTCGCCGGAGGATAACAGCCTGAACGCGCCACGATAAAAAGCGGGATGTCTTAGAAAAAAACCGATCGCCCTCTATCCATATAACTTTAAACAGGCGGTCAATTTGAAAATCAAGCAAAAAAAAGCCCGATAGCATTAGTGTGCTTATCGGGCTAAGGGCTTTTATAGAATGAATCCAAATTATACCAGAAGACCGATTGATCTTAAAGGGATGACCGAACGCCGGAACAAGATTAGATCAGCCAAAGAAAACCAAAAGCGTAACATTTTTCGAACAAGAACTAAGATTAATCGACGCACCGCCAGCACAGACGCCATGCGGCTTGCGAGTGGTTTTAGGGGGGGGTAGTTTTGAGGGGTCTATAGTTTATATAGTAAATATAGATTTTGATGAATTAGACTCTTACAAAACCCAGCTATTAGAATCACTACCCGAAGCTCTTAATGACAAGCCCTACCATCTCCCGGAATGGCGTTCATTATCCGAAGAGGCGAAGGTTTGTTTCTATCAGCTGGGAATGTTATCTACAGAGTTCGACGAAAACCTTATTGCAGCCCCATTCTCATTTAACATGTCCGAAAAATTATGGAAGGCAGCCTCAAACTCTAAAGCCCCAGACACAACATATCTACAGCACCGCCTGAAAACAGCCCTTAAAAGGACTTTAAATCGCGTCCCCGATTTTTGGTTTGCCTACGAAGTGAACCACTCAGCCGACAACACCGGCAAGCCTCACCTTCACGGAACAATGCTTTTAAAACCAGATGAATTTAAAAAAGTCCGGGACGTTTTCCACCAGCTGAACGGCGAAGTCACATCAGATTTTAAAAAATTCGCAATTCGTTTTTCTTCCGGCAAGCGCAGGAGATTAGCCAAAGAAATTGGCGACTTGCAAACCAACCTCAAGTGGGCGTTATATTGCACCAAAGAACGCGCAACCACGCGCCATTATTACCTTCCAGGACAAAGCACAACAGCGGCTACACGCTCAGTCACACAGCAGGCCAAAAAATATCATCAACAAATTTACAACTCATCAAAACCACAGGATGAATTCGCCTCACTAAGGAACTTGTAAAACTTCCGGCACCCAAGTTACACCTTCCAAATTATCGCGCCCCTAAGGCCCCTTAATTCGCCCATAAGGGCGGGTTAAAATCGGTTCAAACAACTTCCGGCTAATCGTGCCCCCGAGACACATATGCAAGCAGAGTTTTAAAACCCGAAACCCCCTAATAAGTCACCCATAACTTACTGAAAAACTTTAACTTTATCCTTGCCAAAACCAACGCGCCAGCATTACCATTTGCCTTCACATCAACAAACAGAGAATAAACCTATGCAAGTTTCAACAATCAACTTAGATCAATTCGCCAGCATGATCGACTCAATGACCAACAGCGAAACTCACCACACCGGCTCCGAAACCGTCCACACCGGAACCCACGAAGGCGAAACCGTTATCATTTTCCAAAACGGGCCAAGCGACACCGCAACCCTCATCAAATTAGCCTAAAAGCCAGCGCGCCACACAACGAAAAAGGCATGACCCATACCAAGTCATGCCTTTTCCTTTTTCGCCCGTATTTCGCCCGTAAAACGCTTAAAATTGCCGTCAGAATATCGGCGCAACCGGCTTCACGAAGTCTATATCAAATCTCAGCTTCTCTATTGTCGCTACCTTATCAGCCAGCGGCACCTTCAAAGCCTCTTCATCAACATAGCCAAGCGACACCGCAGAAATTTTACTACCTGACTCATCAAGCACGTCATTCTCGTGACCAACGATAGGCAAGATCGCGCCGAGAAACCCCCCCCGATAGCTAGCGGTTAAAACGGTCTTTCGAAATGCATGCATGCCGGTAAGCGCCTTGCCTTTGGTGTCATCACGTAAGCCTATCGATTCAAGATACCGCCGAAAGTCATGTCCAGGAGCATCACCGGCTTTTTTGCCAGCCTGCTTCCATTGGGGAAATAGGCGCGTGTACCCTGCTTTACGCACAGCCGAGACATAATCCAGAAGGCCCAATTCGATCAGCCTCGAATGGATGGGAACGACACGGATTCCGGCAGCAGTCTTAACAGATTTTCCCTCGCCATTATCGTTGATCGAGATATACCAAATGCCGGATTCATCCTGAACGATATCCCTTTGCGGATCCACTTGGCATATTTCAGAAACCCTAGCACCCGTGAACAATCCGAGAGCAGGAAGCCAAAATTTATGGACATCCTTTCCATTTTTACAAAACCCTTTCATCTTTTCGCAGGTAAACAGCGTTACAAGCTCATCATGTTTAAATGATCGCTGCTTATTTTCCGGCTCAGAACGGGAACCATTGTATTTAATCGCGGCAAGATCAGTATTGCCAAACGCATGCTCGTATCGAGCGCGCGCCCAGTTGGTTAGCTGTGTAAGGCTTGATTTGTAATTTTTAAAAGTTTTTTCGTGCGCTCCCTTGCAATAATCAGCAAGGTGCCGAGAAAGATCAATATGCCTTATTTCGTCAATAGGCTTATCACCAATTGCAGCAAGAAAGCGCGCCAAATTCGTTTTATGCTTTGCGAGCATTGGTTTTTTTGTCGGGTCGTATCCACTCATGAATTCATCGATAACGACGGACAACAAAAGCGACTTGCTTTTTTTTGGCGAAGTATCACGCTTGCCGCCGGAGCCACCCGACCGCATAACACTTTTCAGTATTTCATTCTCAGCCTTGAGGGTAACTTCTTTTTTGGTCTTGATTATTTCAGCACGATGATCGGCTTCAATGTTCCTAAGCTCATCATCGAGCAATTGATCCTTCAGCTTCAATTTTTCGCGTAAAGCCCATAATTGACGCTCTTTTGCTTTATCCATAGTCCGAGCCTCGTTAAAAAAAATCATTGCTTCAGCGGCCATTTTTAAAGCCAGTGGCACAGCTTCAGCGCGTCTTTCGGTCTTAAGACTTCGGACAACTTCACGACATTGGAATACTTCGCGCAGATCGGCGGGAACGGCTATGCGGAAATTAAAAACATTTCCACGCCGGATTAGATAAGGGTTTCGCGGGGGCATTTTTGTAGCACCTGTATGTAGCGGCATTTTGTAGCAAACGCCGAACAGGGCTACAGCAGGAAAAAAACATTTTCCTTATCAATCAGTTAGTTATGATGGCGGAGAGAGAGGGATTCGAACCCTCGATACGTTGCCGTATACACACTTTC
>JACUUF010000277.1 GCA_014859465.1 Methyloprofundus sp. | reverse complement strand
GTATCAGACTTTGAAGTTAAAATACTGTCCGAAGTTTTAGGCGTTACAACAGATGAAATACTTGAACATTACTCCACTTCCAGACCCACCTAAATAGGTCTGTCAATCCTGATTGATTATTGAAACCAAACTAAAAGTTTAAACATCACTTAGATTGTTTCAGGCTTTTATCCACTGCAAATATATTGATGCTGCAGCTATAGCTCTGAAATCCATGAAAGATCATTGCCTATAGGGCCTATGCTTATAACCTAAAAAAGCTGGCTTCAATCTTTAGCTAAACTTATAAGAGAAACTTTGATAACATTAGCAACCCCTTTCGAAAAACTAGGCCATAAACATTGGGAGCTATTGTGGATAGTACAGACTTTGAAATAAGAGAAGCCCTGCACCGCAAGCTACTTAAACCTTATCATAGATGTTCATCGACTCTAATAGTTGATGAACTTGGCCTTGCACATGGTAAAAACAGGATCGACATTGCTGTTTTAAATGGTTATTTACACGGTTATGAGATTAAAAGTGCTAAAGACAATCTACAAAGGCTAACCGAACAGCTACGCGAGTACCGTAGAAGCCTACAAAAACTTACTATTGTTGTAGCGCCAAACCACCTAGACAAAGTTTTATCCATTTCTCCAGAATGGGCAGGCATTATAGAAGCCCAAAAAGGACCTAGGGGCGGAATCAGCTTTAGTTGTATTAGGAAAGCTAGTATGAATCCGGAAGTTGATGGAGCGGCATTAGCACATTTACTTTGGCGGAAAGAGGCTATAGAGCTTCTTATAAAACGTGGCATACCTGGAAAAGAATTAAAAAAGCCAAGAAAGCAATTGTATGAAATTATTGCAAACGAAATATCGCAAACCGAACTGCTACTATGGATAAAAGAAAAGTTTATTGCGCGTGAAACTTGGCGGCCTGATTTACGACCAGTGTAAGATGATGGCTTACTCCTACTTCCTTCCAGGTGGTCTGATTCCCAGTCCCCTCTAATTTATGGAAGGTATCGTAAATACGTTTATCACCAGCAGAGTATTCTTTTTGACAAAAATGACCAGAATTAATAATAGTTTCACAGTGTGATATCATTTGATCTCTATTTTCACGAAAGCTTTTTCCTTTTGGTACTAACCAAGTGTTTTCAGTGGTATAAACAATTTTGCCAGCTGGATTTATAAACCTCATATCTAAGGATATAAAATCTGGATGTTCAATCGCATAGTCACCAAATACTGGCTTGCGCCATAAAGCCAGTTCATTTACTAATTGCTTATAAAGCAACCATTCATGCCTTACTACCTCTGCACCAGGTTTCTTGATCTCTGACAAATTTAATGACGTTCCAGCAACCACAAAAGACCGAAAATCGTTTAATTTCGAAATCTTGTTTATCGCATGAGAAAGTGCTTTTGCAAAGTCTAAATAAGGCTCAAATGACCGAGGAACTTCCAAGTCAATTACTAAGTCCACACATTGATATTCTAAATTTAAGAACTTAATTATTTCTTGAATAGCTTCGTCCAAGCCGGGGCTCATGAGTTGGTTAAATTTAACCCTGAAAGCCACACCATTTTTGTCCATAGATACAATTCTTTTAACTGCATTTAAATATAAATTACCACTTAATAATATATTTATCACTGGAACTGCATTCAGGGATTTCAAACGTAGACCATCAAAAACATAATCGATAACCAACACACCATCACTCACAGTATTTTCTTCGAGCGTATCATGAAAATCAATTAAGACACGCCCAGTTCCCCACTTGTCGTTTAACCTTTCTGCAAAAGGTGATATATGCTCCTGAACTGTTTTTTTAGGACATTGATCTTCAAAGTCGTACTCAACTGGGGGCACAATAATAAGTGGTAAAATAGCGTCCTTGATATTTGGATTTAGACGCATCAGCGCCTGATACTCACCTAGGCGCCACTTCAAGATAGGCATATATATAAAAGCACTTTCAGTCATCTACTTTCTCCAAACATAGATCGGACGATGCCCTGCCCAACGAGGTCTGTCAGAATTGTATAATTATTTCTTTCTTTCCTAATTCTGCCTGCAATAATGCTCGGATGAACACCTAAGTTTCTTGCATCTATTAACACCGACTCGGATGTCATAAAGAAGCGCGAAAGACACACCTCCCACGCCTCAGGTTTTACTAAGTTATTCAAAGCGTAGCGATCTGCTTCATTCTCGAGTTTATCATCACCTTCATGGCTTTCTTCATCAAAAAAATCCATATTAAGTGAATCAAATAAATGCATAAAGACATGGCCTAACTCGTGCATGAGAACAAACCAGAAATTATCTAGGCGATCATGCCGAAGAGTCAGTGCAATCACAGGGTGACCTGTATCCAACAACATCGCAGCACCATCCAAATATGTACCTTGTAAGTGCTCCTCAATAATCAATATAATTCCTTTAGATGCCAATAGTTTTTGAGCTTCAACAGGGGCATTTTCTCGAACCGAGAGAGTGACTAAGTCTTTAACCCAGCTATCGTTATACTCAAATTCAGGAACTTTATGCTCTAAAGCTACCTGCCTAGCCTTTTCTAAAACTCTAGCTTGCCATGCTAGCAACGCATATTCGTTTGGAGTATTCTCACCATGAAATTTTTTTCTATGCAAGGCTGTAGCATACTGAGAACCCGCAGCATATTTAAAATACTCTTTTAATGCTTCGACTTCTAAAAGTTTATCCTTGACATTAAACCATCCCCGCTTCAGCATTTCTTTAATTGGAAACTTGCTCCATTGAATGTTAGATTCATCTTCCCATATAAATATGCTATCGCCCTCTACAGAATTCCTTCCTTCCCATGACCCCTGGATTAAAACGCCGGTCACTTTTGCAATCTCTGCGAGACGAGACAAACTGACCCCCATATAACCTGAAGACTCATACTTTTGGACTTGCAGAGGTGGTAAATTCAATATTTCGGCAAGATCATCTTGAGTAAAACCTTTGCTAATCCTTGCCTGTATGAGTGCTTCGGGCAGACTACTTAGGCTTACATTTTCTTCAAATCGAACCTTGCCATCTCTAATCAGAGAGTATTCAGTAAGCTGAGCCTCAAGATCACTAATCTGACTCTCCAAAGCGCTCCTTTGGGCCAGTTGTAGCCAGTCCATAACCTCAAGTGATGGCAGTTCTTTCATGGCAGAAGAAATTGACTCAACTTGCTTGGATGTGATTTCGTACTGTCTGTCAGTATAAATCATGAAACCCCTCCTCCAACTGCGTAAAAGACTCAGTAGTTAAATCAATTACGATGATACCTTTTTGACCACCAGAGTATTTCTCAACCTGAAAGAAGTCTAAAAATTTTTTTCCTGGAGCCGCATCAAAATTAAAGGGGAATAACTCTCCAAGAAATTTATTTTTTTGATTTTGCCGTGCATTTGAAAAGTCCAAAAATACAGGATCGAGAAGTGATATTTTCACACCTTCAGGATTCCAACAACAATCAAAGTCGCTGGGGTTTGGTTTAGCTGTGACATAACTGCCATCCAAATATAAATACTTGCACCCCGCTACATGAAGTGCATTAGCTGCGTTTAAAAGCCCTAAAAAAAGTTTTCTCCGATGATGGTTCTGTGCAAATACACTCTTAACTTCAGCCAAAGTAGCAGTATGAACTCCTGGTGGAAGCACACACCAGGGAGCTTGTTCAATATCAATAAGTTGAGGAATCATAAAATGATACTAAAACCGTAAACCTGGTCTGTCAATATAAATATTCTTTACCAAATCAAACCAGATCGAATCAGATGCCCATCTAGAATCGCTGGGGCATTAAACTTGATTTTGATTAAAACGGACAAGCTATAAATTTGAAATAAATATCTAGCAACCTTACTGGTTGATTTATTAGCTTTTGTGAGGAGCCAAAGGTATTAAAATTGAAATCAATGCGCGATAAATTCAAAACTCTAGCTGAAGAACTTCATCAACGTTATAATTCAACTAGACAACAAGCCTAGATTTTGAAGTGAAGATACCAAATAAAACACGCCAAGTCTCTACCGATTGGACACAACCAACGCAAACTTTATCCTCTTTAATTCAAGAGTTTATAGGGAACCTGCGCATCT